>JAVHQG010000127.1:0-4364 GCA_036171035.1 Bacteroidales bacterium | reverse complement strand
GTATGTTGGTTGAAATAAAAATTCCGAGTCCTGGTGAATCAATTTCAGAAGTTGAGATATCTTCTTGGCTGGTTAACGATGGCGATATCGTAAAAAAAAATCAGGAAATTGCGATGATCGAATCAGATAAAGCCACCTTGAGCCTGATTGCAGAGGAGACTGGGAAAATTAAAATTCATATATCATCAGGAAAAAGTGTTACTGTTGGTGTTGTTGCTTGTACTCTTGATACCTCTTTTTCTGCAAACGCATCAATTAGCAGCGAAACGAAAAAAAATGATCCGATTCCTGCATTGCATTTGCATGAACCGATTAAGCAGAAACAAGTAATACCTTTTAATACGATAAAATTAACTCCTCTTGCAAAAAAAATTGTAGAAGAAAATAATCTAAAACTGCCTGTTCCTGAAAATAGCAGGAATCGAATATATAGAAAAGATATTGAATCAATTTTAATACACTCAAAATTAAGAGGATTTGATAGGGTAAAAATGTCAATGCTTCGTCGGAAATTAAGTCAGCGACTGGTTGCCGTGAAGAACGAAACAGCAATGCTTACAACGTTTAATGAAATTGATATGAGTGCTGTTATAGCATTGCGAAAAAAATATCAGACTCAATTTGTTTCCCGATATGGATTGAAACTTGGGTTTATGTCGTTTTTTACCAAAGCTGCTTCGTTTGCGTTAAAACTTTTTCCTTCTGTGAATGCCTCCCTTGACAACGATGATGTTATTTATTATAAATATTCTGATATTGCTGTTGCTGTTCAGACCGATAAAGGCTTGATGACTCCTGTATTAAGAAATACAGAATTGATGTCAGTCCTTGATATAGAGTCTGGAATTGCTGTATTAGCAGATCGGGCAAGAACCGGAAAAATATCTGTTGATGAATTAACCGGTGGCACATTTACTATATCAAACGGAGGCATATTTGGCTCAATGCTTTCAACTCCAATACTTAACCCTCCACAGTCCGGAATCCTTGGCATGCACAATATTATTGAACGCCCGGTGGCTATAAATGGGCAAGTCGAAATTCGGTCTATGATGTATGTTGCGCTATCATACGACCATAGAATCATTGATGGCCGAGACTCTGTTGGCTTCTTGCTAAAGGTAAAAGAATTTATTGAAAGTCCTGAAACAATGGCACTTGCAAATAATCAATCATTGGAAGAGTTTTTTGGGGTTTCATAAAAATTCCTCTGTAACTTAGCATCTATCTCCATTTTTATGTACGTTATAAACATTCAACGTTATAAACATCCCTTTATGTTGTAAAAAATTTATTACTAGTTTTTTTTTAGTTAAACTTTGTCTATACTTGCGTTCGCACTAATTGCGCATATTATGAGTAAGCTTCAATTTAAAAGTACTGATACACCGATTGATTTTAATGTTGTTACTACAAAAATTCAAGAATCAGGAATCACCGATTTTGGTGTAACATCTATCAGAGAGCTGGTAAAGCTTGTAAGCCAGATTGAAACAGAAACTGGAAAAACTTTTATTAAGATGGAAATGGGTGTTCCAGGATTGAAACCCTCAGATATTGGAACAAATGCTGAAATAGCTGCACTGAAACAGGGTCTGGCTGCAATCTATCCCACGTTAGATGGCTATCCGGAATTAAAAAATCAAATGTCACGATTCGTTAAACTTTTTCTTAATATTGAAGTTAGTGCAAATTGTATCATCCCTACAGTGGGAACACTTCAAGGGAGTTATGCCGTTTTTAAGCTTTTGAGCAAATGTGTAAAAGGGAGAGATACCATTTTATTTATTGATCCTGGATTTCCTGTACAAAAAATGCAAATTAATGTACTTGGGCAAAAATATGAAGCCTTTGATGTGTACGATTTTAGAGGCGATAAACTCAAACAAAAGCTCGAAAGCTATCTGCAAAAAGGAACTATTTCAGGTATTATTTATTCAAATCCTAACAACCCTACCTGGATTTGCTTTACTGAAGCTGAATTGAAGATTATTGGCGATCTTGCTAATAAATACGATGTCTGCATTATCGAAGACCTTGCTTATTTTGGAATGGATTTTAGAAAAGATATGTCGAAACCCGGCGAACCTCCTTATCAGCCTTCGGTTGCGAACTATACTGATAATTATATTATCATGTTTTCAAGCTCGAAAGTATTTAGCTATGCAGGGCAAAGATCAGGATTGATGGTCGTTTCAAATAAAATGTTCTCACGGAGTTTTCCCGAACTTCAGGAACAATTCTCTTCTGCAAACTTTGGCTATGTCCTTGTATATAGGGTTTTATACGCTTTAAGTGCAGGTACGGCACATACTCCTCAAATTGCTTTAGCCGAAATGATTAAAGCTGCTAACTCAGGTAATTACGACTTTATTAAAGAGATTCGTGAATATGGCGAAAAAGCAAAAATTATGAAGGAAATGTTTATTTCAAATGGGTTTTATATTGTTTATGACAAGGATATTGATGAAGCTATTGCTGATGGGTTCTACTTTACAATCAATTTCCCCGGAATGACCGGCTCTGAATTGCTTGAACGACTTTTATATTATGGTATAAGTGCTATTTCCCTGCAAATTACAGGTAGCACAAAACAAGGGTTGCGTGCCTGTGTGTCTCAGGTTCATCGTCATCAGTTCCCTGATCTTGAATTTAGATTGGAAAAATTTAATGAGCATTATGCACTATGATTTTGACATGGCTCAATGGCTATTTTAAAATGTTTACTGATTGCTTTTTCAGTGAATTCGCATATTACACACCATCGGCTCATATGAAATAGCCTGAAATTTTTTCTTGCAACGGGCTTGTTGTTCTTTCTGCAAACTCATCGATCTTTTAGATGATGTATTGAATATTCTTTCATTTTTAAAGCAACCAAAAGATAATAATTTCGTCTTTCAAACAATTTATATGTTATTTATTTGCTTTAACTGTTTGATAATTAGTATAATCGAATATTCGACATTTTTGTTAAAAAGTTCAAAAAAAATAATGCAATTTTATTTTTATGTTCAAAATACTTCTAATTTTATAACCTCATATTAGTGATAACCAAATTTTAATGTTTTAAACGATGAATTTATTTTATATTCTGTGTGTATTATTCTTCCTAAATCCCGGAAAAAGCGAGTGGGTATCTTATTTTAAAAACACACAAGTTGAGATTTTTTATAAAAAATCAGATTGCTTTGATGCAAAAAATGGAATCAACCAAAGCAAGATATTTCTCAAATATCAGAATTTAACCATGAAAAAAATTGAAGTTTCTTTTTCCAAAAAAATGGTTTACACAAAAGATAAAAAAGATTATTTAACTACTCAAGATCTTCCTGTTTATAAGCTTCAGATTGACTCTCATGCCGTAATTGAAGGATCTTGTGAAAACCATAATGGGGCATTTTTCATTTTTGAAAAATTTCTCGATAGAGAAGAGTCTGAATTAAAAAGTTTTGATCTTGAAAATATTAAAGTTATTGATTTAGAATAATATATCCTATGAATCGATCTGTATGCTCAATATTTATTTTGATAGCGATATCTTTCGCTTCATTCTACTCACATGCGCAGTGTGTTGTAACTGCACTTTCTTCAACTGACACGGTTATGTGTGGTTCGTGTGCTACGCTTTCGGCATACGGGCAAGGGCAGGGGCAAAATATTTTTCATGAAGATTTCAATTCGGGAGGTTATGGTCCGGGTTGGCAGGCTTCTCAACAGGCAATGTTTAATAACCCTTGTAGTGCTAGTGGTGTGGATGGTACAACTCATATCTGGATGGGCAATTCGTCGCCTGTTCCTCGTATTTTAACTACTCAAACATATAACTTAAGCACGGCCACAGCAGGTGTAACGATATGTTTTGATATGTTATTTGCCACACAAGAGAATACCGCACCATGCGAAGGACCTGATGAACCACAAGAAGGTGTTTATCTCCAATATTCTATAGATGGTGGTACAACTTGGGTTACTTTTCAGTATTTTGATCCAAATGGTGGAAATGATCCGCTTTTAGTTAATTGGCATAACTGGTGTTTTGCTCTCCCTCTTGCAGCAATTACAGGTGGCACCCAAATTCGCTGGTTTCAGGATGCCGACTCTGGTGCAGATTATGACCACTGGGGTATTGATAATGTTAATATTTTTATGAATGACCCAACATATGTAATTACTTATATCCATGATGGTTATAACCTTGGGGCAAGTGGTGGTATCGACCCTAATCCGGTGTGTCCTCATGCTACTACTACTTATACCGTTCAAATGACAAATGGTTCAAACACATGTACGGATGTTGTAACTGTTAATGTTAAGATGCCTACTGTAATTGCCAATGCCGGTGCTGATGTTTCTATTTGTCC
>JAVHQG010000126.1:0-4395 GCA_036171035.1 Bacteroidales bacterium | reverse complement strand
ATTGCTTTAGGATTTTTATTTTTCCAAGAAACGGATTTATTATTTTTTGAATCCCTTTTTTTAAGAGCTGTGCAGAAGTATCTACACAGCTCTTTTTAGAGATTATAATTTTACTTTTTGTCTAGTGACATCATGCCCATCATTTGATTAATGGTTTTGTTCATGCCATCCGTAGAGCCATCTAAAAAGATTACATTTCCCTTACCTGTTTCAGCAAAATGTTTGATTGATTCAGTCCACATAGAGAAAAGCAGAAAAGATGAATCGAGGCTAGCATCGTGCATTTCTTTTGCAGCTGAAGCCATCCCTTTTGCAACTTCTTCGCGGAATAACGCAATACCTTGCCCTCGTAGTTGAGCTGCTTCTTTTTCTGCTGATGCAGATATTTTAATTGCATTCCCTTCAGCTTCGGCTGCTTTTGTTTTGGTAATAAGCAAAGCCTGACCTTCATTTTCTGCAGCTGCTTTCAGGTTACTTGATGCAACTACCTTTGCCATTGATTTAATGATTTCTTCATCAAAAGTAATATCGTTTAACTGTAAGTCAATCAAGTGAAATCCCCATGCTTCAAGGGTTTTATCAATATGGCTCTTTACTTCAATAATGATTTCTGTTCGGAGAGACAGCACTTCTGCTTGCTTTTTTGTAGCAACAAAACCCCTGATTGTACCTTCAATTGTACGTATTAATGCCTGCATAAAATTGCGATCATCAATAAATTTAAAAGCTACATTTTTTATTGTTTCTTCACTCTGATTAATAACTGCATACAAAAGCATTGCTTTAAAATAAACATTGGCTTGATCTTGAGTCACAGCTTGAAATTCTAACTCCGCAGAACGATTCTGTATTGATATCCTTTTTGTTACATTCTCTATTACGGGGATTCGGAAACTTAACCCGGGAGTTAAAATCCTTCTATATTTACCAAACACGGTGACTACGGCAATTGTACCTTGTTTCACAGTTACAAAACAACTTAGGAAAAATAATACTCCTATACCAATAAAAATAAGATTATATGGGATCATAAAATTGAGTATAAATGATTAACAATAGATTAATTTTTCAAAAACTAAAAATAAACAGTATTTTACTGAAAACAAAATTTTAACAAGAAATAATTTATGAGTTCAGTGCAAAAAGGTCAAGTTTTATTTTACATGCAATTTTTTGCCCTTAATCCATTGTTGTGCTTTATAACATAAATAGGCTGACCCTGCTCCGATAATAGCCCCGGCAAAAACATCTGAAGGATAATGCTCTCCAAGATGCATTCGTGAATATCCAACCGCTGATGCCCATAAAAAAGAGGGTGCAATAATGTACCATTTTGGAAAAGCAAGACTTAATGAGGATGCTGTTGAGAATGCAGTGCTGGTATGCCCTGAAGGAAATGATGCTGTTGAAACAGGAATCACTTGTTCAATATCTTTATATTTGTCAAAAGGTCTGGTTCTATTAATTGAATATTTTAAGCCTGTTGCAATAATAGTGGTTGTAGCAAGTGAAGCAGCAATCATTAATCCATTATGTTTCAATTGATCTTTGTTATAGATTAGTCCTGTGCTGAAAATTGATATTGGAACAATAATACTTAATGGTGCCACAGATTTTGTGATAAGGATAAACGGCTCATCTAAATTCAAATTCCTGTTTACATTTATTTTTCGTAACAAATTTATATCAGTAATCTGGCAAAAACATTGAATAAAAACAAATTGGAATATACATATTAGAATGAATTTCATTGTATTATAATTGATTTTGTGAATGAAAATCTACCAACCCATCCATAGGATTTTTTGTTATGCTTTTTATTTGAATGTGCTTCATCTCGGCTATTTCATGGATTATATTGCTGAAATGGAACGCAATTGATCCAGTAAATCCTATATCAAATTCATTAATATGATTATACCGGCATAATTGATTTTCAAAAAATGCAGTAAGACTTTCAGTCAATATATTTTTAATTTCATGATGTTTCTCATTTTCCTTTAGAAATATGCTGAATTGAGCAAGCCATCTATTTGGAAAAGTTTTTTTATAGACTGCATCAAGGATTTCAAAATAAGTTAAATTGTATTTTGCCTCAAATTGTTTTGTGATATCTTTAGATAATTCGTTTCTTAAAAATGCTGTTAAAAATCTTTTTCCAAGATTTGAACCACTACCTTCATCTCCTAATATAAATCCTAAGGATGGAATATTTTGCAAAATTTGTTTTCCATTATACAAGCACGTATTTGACCCTGTCCCTAATATTGCGGCAATTCCTGATGAACACCCAAATAGCGATCGGGCTGCTCCCAACATATCTGATTCAACATAAAATTTAGTCGTTGGAAAAACTGTCTGTAACACTCTTCCGACTATGTTGCATTTGTCTTCACTTGAACAACCGGCACCATAGAAAAAAACATGAGAAACATCCTCTTTCTTTATTTCCCTGATTGCGTTTGAAATAATTTTTCTCATATCAGCCTCATAGGTATAATATGGGTTTAATCCATCAGTTAAAAATGAGATATTTCTATTTTTTCCAATTAATCTCCATTCGGTTTTTGTTGAGCCGCTATCTGCTATTAATATCATATTTCATTTTTTTGGTTCAGCTAGATGTTTTTCGCTAATTTAAAATTGCTTATTGCAAATAGCATATTTCTAATAGCTTACTTTTTCTTAACGGTTTTTAAGTTCAATAAATTCATCGGATTGCTACACAATCCATTTATGTTTTTGTTGATAAATCGAACAGCAATATCGTAATATAGGGGAATTATCACGGCATTATCCATTACCAATTGATCCATTTGATTATATAATTTATATCGTGCCGAGTCATTAATTTCAATCATTGCTTTTTCGTATAAATTATCAAATTCTGCATTTCGAAAATGTGTTGTATTTGGTCCACCAGGGCTCAAATTTTTCCTATAAAAAAGAGCTAAGTAATTTTCTGCATCTGCGTAATCAGCCACCCATGAACCCCTAAAAAACTGTAGTTTTGAATTAGCAACTAGATCGCGAAAAGTAGCACCTGTATTTACATCAAGTTTTATTTTTATTCCAATTTGAGATAGCTCATGTTGAATATATTCGCATAAATCAAGGTAGTCTCCGGTTGTAGTTAGGGTTATTTCCGGCAAACCTTTTCCATTTACAAATCCTGCTTTTGCCAGTAATTTTCGAGCTTTGTCCGGATCGTAATCATACCCTTTAACAAGTTCTGAAAAACCGGGCATCCCTTTAGGAACAAACCCATTGATTGCAGGATATCCCAAATTATTTCTCAAATATTTAATCATTTTTATTTTATCAAAGCCATAATTCATAGCTTGTCTGACTTGCTTCATCTTAACTGGGCTTTTTAGCACTAATTCATTTGTAGAGTCGAGTAAAAATGCAAGATATTCGGTATTCAAATACGGTGACTTCATCATGTTAAATCTATCGGAATATTTTTCACGAAGCATACCATTTCTCGAAATTAGCTCATCTTTATAACTAGCATTTACTCCTGATAAGAAATCAATTTTTCCTAAAATAAATTCCATAAATTCGGATTGTTTATCATTAATAAATGTGATTGCAACTGCATTAAGATAGGGGAGACGTGCTCCATTTTTATCAGTCTCAAAATAATGTTCATTTTTTCTTAATACCAACTTTTCTCCTTCAACCCAAAGTTTCATGTAAAATGGACCAGTTCCAACCGGATGGCATCTAAAATCATTACCATAATGCGAAACTATTTCTTCCGGGACAACAGAGCAATACTGCATTGTAAGCAATCCTAAAAATGCCGGGAATGGTTGTTGAAGCACAAGCTCAAGTGTTGAATCATTTATAGCATTCATTCCTGAATATTTATTTCCTGTTTTTTGTTCCAGGTTATTTAATATCCATGCTCCGGGCGATGCTACTTGTGGATCAACAATGCGATGTAAGCTATAAACAAAATCTCGTGCTGTTACTTTTCGCCCTTTGCCATTTGGAAATAATTTATGATCATGAAAAAATACATCGTTTCGCAAATAAAAAGTATAGATTCGTCCATTTTCGGAAATGCTCCAACTCTTTGCAATGCAAGGCTTCACATGCAGACTATCATCCATTTGAACCAATCCATTAAAAATCTGATTTATTGGCCAGATGGTTATCTGACTTTTTGCAAACGCAGGATCAAGTGTGGGGATTCCTTTAGATTCGTTATACCTAAACACAGAGCGTGTAAAATCTTCGTTCTTATTGCTACATGAAGCAAAAATCAATAAACACACTATGTAACATATAGTAACTTTCATCATCAAATCATCTCATTATCCCATTATCCCATCATCCCATCATCCCATCATCCCATCATCCCATCATCCCATCATCCCATCATCC
>JAVHQG010000125.1:0-19797 GCA_036171035.1 Bacteroidales bacterium | reverse complement strand
ATAGTTAGTATTTATTCTTTAAAATCAAACATAAAAGAAATAAATCCTTTTTCCATAATTGTAAAAATAAAATTTCGGTTAAAAATCCAAATATATGTTTTTTAAATAATACGATTTATTGAATTCATAATTAAAATCACAAAAATCAAAATATATTCATATACAGATATTTATATTGTTATTAGATTAAGATTTTTTTTGTTTGATTTTTATTTTAACTTTGTACTTGAAATAAATAAAATATTTACACTAATTAAACATAAAAATCATGAGAAAATTATTACTTTTAGTATTTACAGTTTCACTTTTTGTAGGTAATTTGAGTGCCCAAAAATCAAAAAAAGACAGCACATTTGTAAAGATCATTCTAAACGGGAAATTCAAATTCTTTCCAAGATTTCAAGACACTACCGTTTTCATCAGAAAAGATAACAAATGGTTTATCCAGAGAAATGGCGAAAGAGATACCATTGATTTTGTTAGTGATGACGTAAAAAAGGATATATCAAAAGGGAATGTTAAGGTTGTTATTGATTCTGTTACTAAAAAAGTTACATATAAAGTAATCCATTATAGATTCAACGGACACTGGAGTGGATTTGAGCTTGGATTGAATTCATTCTTCAACAGCAATGGCAAAATGGAGCTACCGGACAATGCAAAAGCAATGGAACTAAATACAGGCAAATCATGGGCATTCCATTGGAATTTTCTACAAGTAAACGCCGGACTGTTTAAAAACAATATTGGCTTAGTAACTGGTCTTGGACTCAATCTAAACCATTACAATTTCACAAAACCTGTTACTTTAAACAGTAGAGATTCAGCCTATACCTTTTTCTCCATAGATACAACAGTGAACTACAAAAAGAACAAACTGTTCGTAGGTTATATTACCCTTCCTTTGATTTTAGAATTTCAGCTTCACAAAAAACATCGTCCGGCAAAAACTTCATTCTTTGTCTCAGGTGGTGTAATCGGAAGCATTAAAATTGCTTCTCGTCAAAAACAAATATTTACTGACAATTATACATTCCTCAACAGAAGCGATTTTCGTTTAGCTCCACTAAAACTTGATGCAACAGCACGCATTGGGAATGATACATTTACACTTTTTGCAAATTATGCAATTACTACTTTATTTGAAACAAATAAAGGTCCTGTTATGTATCCATTCACTGTTGGGTTAGGATTTGTATTCTAGTATTTAATCGATATATTAAAAAAGGCTGCAAGTTTAATCATGCAGCCTTTTTTGTAAAAAAACAATGACAAAAAAATTAATAATCCTTACAATACCATGTCGCTCTGTTTTACGGATATTATTAACATGGATTCTTGTTTTTTTTTCATTTTCTTTTTCTTGTAAAGCACAATTTACAAACATTTATGATTATGCTACACTTCATGAATTAAAACACGATTCATCGGACTCGGAAGTTGGGTTAAGCTACAACACATTTATTGCATCAAATACCATAAGGAGTTCGTTTGTAAAGGCATTACTGCAAAATAAATTATTGAGCCGATCAATACGACAGAATAATCCTATAACCTCTGAAAATTTTATAGGCAGCGAAGACAATGCATGTTTTTGGTTTGCACATTTGCCAGACAGTTTATTTGGCTATGAAAAACTTGGATACAGAATATCAATAGAAAACAGTTTTCATGCCGATACTAAATTTTCGAGCGACTTATACAAACTTGCATTTTTTGGGAATAAGGAAATGGCAGGAAAAGCGGCTGATTTCACAAAAAACTATTTGACCTATATGAAATATCAACAGGTTAAATTTGGACTATTCAAACAAACAGGTCGTTCAGATGAGCCTTTTACCGTATATTTCGGTCTTGGATTTGTAAAAGGACAGTCTTTCTACGCTGCAGAAACAGACACAGCAACACTATTCACAGAAGAAAGTGGAGATTACATTGATTTGAATTTTCATGCAAAATATTTTTCTTCAGATACAGCCTCATCTAAATGGAATAACTTCAATGGATTTGGCGGTTGTGCTGACTTAGGATTTATTTATGAAGATAAAAAAAATAATTTTATTGTTAACTGTTCCATCAATGATGTGGGCTATGTTTGGTGGAATAAAAAATCTCTCATTGTACCAATAGATACATTTATTCATTGGGACGGCATCATGGCAGACAGCATCTTATGGGGACACGACACCAGCTATCAATCAGGATTTAATCAGGATAGTCTAAAAAAAATTGTACTTACACGAGCAAAAAAATCTTCTTTTGTTAAAGTAATTCCTGAGAAAGTAAACATATCTTTTACAAAAAAATTCTTCAATAAGTCACTTCATACAACACTTGGACTTGCATATCTTTATCATGCAAACTGCCCTCTCCCACTCATATACGCAAGAGGAGAATATCTTTTCAATAACAAGATTATATCATCACTACAACTTGCCTATGGCGGATATGACAAATTTCAGTGTGGGATTGGGATTGAAGCTACATTTTCAAAATATTTTAAATTTCAACTTGCTACAGGAAATTTGCTTGGATTTCTGATTCCGGAAAAGTCGTTTGTACAAAGCGCATCAGGAAGGTTAATCGTCCATTTTTAATATCCTAAAAAGAACTATTTTCCCCAAAACGAATGAAATAATTGGCAAAAAATTCGATTCATTCAAAAAAAGACATAACCTTGCTGAAAAATTGACGTACACAGACGAAAATGTCCAATGAAAAATAGAATAATATATTGCCTTATATTATTTTTCGGATGGACAAGAATGTCTGCTCAAACTGACACACTTTTTTGGTTCGCCGCTCCCTACGTTACCACAGGTCATTGCAGCGGTGCTACATGTCCGGGCGGACAGCCGATTTTATTACGCATTTCAACTCTCAATTTAGCTGCTACAGTAACCATTTCAGAACCCGCAGACACTACATTTATTCCAATTATTTTAAATATTCCCGCCAACAGCACAGTTAGTCAGGATATAACAAGCAGGCGAGCGTTAATTGAAAACATTCCTGTCAACACAGTAAACAAGCATGGTTTACAAATCAGATCAGACAACCTGGTAACAGCCTACTATGAAGTAAACCAATGGTATAACCCTGAAATATATGCATTAAAAGGGAAAAATGCACTAGGAACAGAATTTTATATTTCATCACAAAATGTTTGGAGCAATGGTGGCTATACGCCAACGCCTTACAGCTCTTTTGAAATAGTTGCAACCGAAGATAATACGATAGTTACAATCACTCCATCAAAAAATATTGTTGGACACACAGCAGGAACCACGTTTACCATTTTATTAAACAAAGGTCAAACCTATTCTGCCACAGCAACAAGTCAAACAGCAGCAAACCACCTGATGGGATCACATGTTACTTCTGATAAGCCAATTGCAATAACCATTTCAGATGACTCTGTTGCCAAAGATGGTTGCAGAGATTTAATAGGTGATCAAACCATCCCGGTTAATATCATTGGAAAAGAATATATTATAATGAAAGGGCAGATGTTTACGGATGAACGATTTTTTATTTTGGCTGTTCAGAACAATACTGCAATCACCATCAATGGAGTATATGTAACAACCATAAATGCAGGACAAACATATTCAGAGGCATTTACAACAAACACACATGTGGAAGCTACGAACCCAATTTACATGTATCATGTTTCAGGATTTCAATGTGAATTGGGCAGTGCTATCCTTCCTCCTATAGACCAGTGTACAGGCTCAACACAGGTAGGATTTACACGTTCTATAGGACAAGATTTTTATTTAAACATCATGGTTCGGGTGGGTGCAGAAAGCGGATTCATACTGAACGGAGATGGACCAAATACGATCATACCTGCATCTGCATTTTCGCTTGTACCGGGATCAACAGAGTGGATGGCAGCACAAATAAATTTCACAGCCGGCACTACCATTCCTGTAGGCGCAGCCAGCCTACTTTCAAACACAATAGATTTGTTCCACATGGGAATCATAAATGGAAACAGCAGTGTAGGTTGCCGATATGGATACTTCTCGGATTTTAATGTGCTGCACATCGGAGCAATTGTTGCAGGGACAGGATCTGATGTCATCAAACGATGCTATGGAGAATCGGCACAATTAATCGCAACCGGTGGTACACACTACGTTTGGTCTCCGGCACAAGATCTTGACAACCCAAATATTCAATCACCAATAGCCAGCCCACTTACAACAACAAAATACACTGTTACAGTTAGCGGTGCTTGTAACATGACAGATTCTGCCAGCATTACAGTGTATGTGGCACCTCCACTCAATGCTAATTTTGCAATAGAACACACAAACGGATGTACTCCATTTACAGCAAATATTGTGAACGCATCATATGGCGTTTCAGACTACAACTGGTCGTTCGGTGATGGAAACAATTCAATATTTTCAGGTACTACATTTCAGCACACTTATAGTAATCTTACTACCTCAACCGATACATTTAACTTAAGACTCATTACAACCAATATCTATGATTGCATTGATACCGCCGAAAGAACAATTATTGTTTATCCACAAGTTCAGGCCAACTTCAATCTATCGCCTATTGTTGGGTGTCATCCATTACAAGTAACATATACAAACACCTCTATTGCAGCAAATTATTTCACATGGACTTATGGAGATGGCGGCTCTTCCAATCAAGCAGATACATCTCATACATTTTATAATTATAGCTCTGCTGATACAATTTATACAACAACACTCTTTGCTACTTCTGAATATGGATGCAATGATACCATTCAAAAAAATATTACAGTTGCCCCCTATCTCAAAGCTCATTTTACAGTAGAATACACAACCGGATGTACACCATTTAGCTGCCAAATCAATCAATCATCAATCGGCGCAAACTCATATGAATGGGACTTTGGTGATGGATTCACATCCACTCAGGCGGCATCTACATTCAATCATGCTTACACAAATACTACCTCATCGCCCATAACATTCCAAATAAAATTAGTTGTAAAAAATTTACACAACTGCACAGACTCACTTATGCTTGACATTACCGTTTATCCTGCTGTAGATGCTTTGTTTACAGCTATTCCAACAGAAGGATGCAATGAACTTACAGTTGATTTTACTAATAATTCAATCGGAGCAAACCAATATTTCTGGTTATTTGGAGATGGAGGATCATCAGCACAATTAAATCCAGAACACATTTTTTCAAACCCTGCAACATCAGACTCTACCTATCAAACAAGCTTGGTCGCCATTTCACAATATAGCTGCCAAGATACTGCCACTGCAAATATTAAAGTTTACTCATATCTAAAAGCTGATTTTACATTAAATTACAACAACGGATGCACGCCATTTAATGGAATAATTGTCAACACATCTATTGGAGCAACATCCTATTCATGGGACTTTGGTGATGACTCACTATCAAATACAAATAGTATAAACATTCAACATCTTTTTATTAATAACTCACTTTTGCCCATAACCTATCAAATCAGACTTATTGTATTCAATTCACATAATTGTACTGACACCTGTATTAAAAATATCACAATTTTTCCGGCTGTACATTCAGCATTTACAATAACACCAAATATAGGTTGTAACGAGCTTTCAACAAATTATATCAACACATCAACCGGGGCAAATTCATGTGAATGGATTTTTGGAGATGGGGGTTCTTCAACTTTATTAAATCCAACTCATATTTTCACAAACTACAACCTAACAGACACAATTTTCACGTCACAACTAATCGCAATATCATCGTATGGTTGTCAGGACACATCAACAAATTCGGTTACAGTTTATTCAAAACTACAAGCAGTATTCACACTAAATTATACAACAGGATGCACGCCATTTAATTGCACCATAAACAATTCTTCTATAGGCGCATCCGTCTATGAATGGAACTTTGGCGACGGGACTGTTTCAAATCTTGGAAACCAAACTATACAGCATTTATACATAAACAACACTGCATCATCTATAACCGATACCATAAGACTAATTGTAACAAATGCCCATGGATGCATAGATACGCTAACTAGAACAACAACAATATTCCCTGCTGTTATTTCATCTTTTGCGATTACACCAAGCCCCAACTGTAACCATGTAACAGTAAATTTCACAAACAATTCTTCTGGAGCAGCCACATACACATGGTTATATGGAGACGGAGGATCATCAACAGATTTGAATCCCATTCATTTTTATGAAAATTTGCATAATTACGATACAAATTATACAGCACAGCTCATTGCAATTTCAACAAACGGATGCAACGATACCGCTTCAGCAAACATTACCGTTCATCCAAGCCTGCATGCAAATTTTTCTCTTCAATATTCTTCTGCATGTGCTCCATATACGGCAATCATTCAAAATAACTCCACCGGGGCAGATTCATTTCAATGGAATTTTGGGAATGGAAACACATCCTTATCACAAGGACCAATATTTAACGAAATTTACACAAACGCAACAAATGCTCAAATAAATTACAACATTAGTTTAATTGTATCTAATATAGCAGGTTGCACAGATACATTAGCAAAAACTATCACAATTAATCCATCTATACATGCTGCCTTTGGAATTACGGCTGATACTGGATGCAGTCCTCTTTCTATTACTTTTTCAAACCAATCAAACGGAGCAATATCTTATGAATGGGATTTTGCAGATGGAACATCATCTAATGACACAAATCCGACACATACATTTCAAAATTTCGGCATAACCGATACCATTTATTTAATAAACCTAATAGCAAACTCACCTTGGTTCTGCACGGATACTGCAATGATTGGCATCACAGTGCATCCTGAAGTAACTGCCAATTTCAATTTAGATAAAAATGCAGGATGTACTCCATTTACAGTATTAATACACAATACATCTCAAGGAATCGTGGATTATTATTGGGATTTAGGTAATGGTGACACTTCAACAACAAATACACAAATCATCAACCTTACATACACAAATTCAGTAGATACGCTGCAAATAATTCCAATTACATTAAAAGCAAATAATTCCTTTGGATGTAGGGACTCCCTAACAAAAGAAATCACTATTTTTCCGGCTATCATCTCAGCATTCACAGCAGATACAACATCAGGGTGCAACCCACTAACGGTAACCTTTACAAACAACTCCCCAAATACGGCTACTGCACAATGGATATTTGGTGACGGAGGATCATCATCTAGCCTTCAAAACAATACACATACATTTACAAACAACCAAACACAAGACACAAGCTATTATCCCATTTTAATTACAACTTCTGCTTATAACTGTACGGATACGTCATCAACAATTATTACCGTTTTTCCGTATATAAAAGCAGATTTCACAACAGCATACACATTCGGATGTACCCCATTTAACATGAATATTTCAAATACATCAATTGGTGCAAACACTTACAATTGGAACTTTGGAGATGGGAATATTTCAAATTCTGCATTTCAAAACACAAATCACACCTACTACAATTACACGAACACTCCCGACACATTTTTACTTTCACTCACCATACAAAACGCCGATGGATGCAGTGACTCAACACAGAAACACATTATTGTTAATCCATCTGTAACATCAGCTTTTACAACCTCTCCAATCATAGGGTGCAACCCACTTACCGTAAATTTTCAAAACACTTCAGCAGGTGCAACACTTTATGAATGGTCATATGGCGATGGTGGAAACTCATTCTTTACAGATAGTTCTCATGTGTTCAATAATATCTCTGCACATGATACAACCTATACTATTTCTCTTATAACAACATCTCTATATAATTGCAAAGACACAACACATGCTTCGATTACAGTTTATGCAAACCTAAAAGCAGATTTCAGCTTTGAATACAGTTCAGGTTGCACCCCATTTGATGTAGAAATCCTCAATACATCATTCGGTGCATCAGCTTATCATTGGGACTTTGGAGACGGCACCACAAGCGTTACTTCAAACACAATCATTCATCATGAATATAATAATTTCACAGAAAATTCAATTACACAAAACATCAAACTAACAATTGAGAACCCTCATCATTGCATGGATTCACTGCAAAGAGACATTGCTATTTTTCCATCTGTTACTGCTTTTTTCACAGCAACACCAACAAGTGGATGCAATCCATTGACAGTTAATTTCACAAATTTTTCCACACATGCAACAGATATCAACTGGGACTACGGCGATGGAGGATCATCTGCAACATTAAATCCAACACATACTTTTACAAACCTCAATCCAAATGACACCATTTATCATACACAACTTATTGCAACATCAGCATATAATTGCATAGACACAGCTACGACAGATATCACAGTTTTTTCAAAAATAAATGCTGATTTCACACTGGAATACAATACAGGATGCACTCCTTTTATTGCAGTATTCAACAATCACTCAACCGGAGCAACCTCATATCATTGGGATTTTGGAAATGGAGATGATTCAACTACAGCAGCAACATCTTTAAACTATACGTATCAAAATTTATCGAATATATCTGACACAAATAATATAACACTTATTGTAAATAATATCTTTTCATGCGCAGATACAATTTCACATGAAGTTATAGTTCATCCGGCTATCCATGCAGATTTTGCAGTTTCCCCAGATAGTGGGTGCAGTCCATTAATCAGTGATTTTCAGAATCTATCAACCGGTGCAACTTCTTACTTATGGAATTTTGGAGACAATGGAACATCCTCACAGGAAAACCCCACACATATTTATACAAACAACACCTTACAGCCTATCATTTACAAGCCTTTTCTGGCAGCAGCTTCTGCACACAATTGTATAGATACAATAACAAAAAACATAATTGTTGCAGGAAAAATAAATGTTGATTTCACGATTGAAAACGATAATGGATGCTCCCCATTTAATTTACAAATACACAACAATTCATCTGGTATATCGCAGTATTTTTGGGACTTTGGAGACACAACAAGCGCAACAACTTCTGATACACTTTTCACGCACACATTTAGCAACAATACGCAAACACCCGTTACATATAGAATTAAGCTACAAGGCTTTAACAACATGGGCTGCAACGATAGTATTATACGGCAAATCACAGTATTTCCAAACATAAGCGCAGCATTCACACAACAGCCATTACAAGGTTGCAGTCCACTTATTGCAGCATTTACTAACCAATCATCAATAGCTACAGGATTGTATTGGAGTTTCGGCGATGGATTTTCATCTACAGCAATTAATCCCACACATTTATTCACAAACTATCAAAACTCAGATACAAGCTTTAACATTTTGTTGGTAGTTACATCAGAATATTTATGCAAAGACACCGCAACAGGCGCTATCATGATCACAGGTTCTCCAACTGCGAATTTTTCAATTGAAAATACTGAAGGATGCTCACCATTCACATCCATTGTGTACAATCACTCAACAAATGATAATCAATTTTTATGGGATTTTGGTGATGGGACAACCTCAACAACGACAGACACAATATTTACACATCAATTTGAAAACAACACAGGAAATTACATTGCTAATGAATTAACACTGACAGTTACAAATGATTTAGGATGCTCTTCAATTATTTCAAAAACAATTTTAGTATATCCACAACTTATTGCAGCCTTTATTTCTGATACAGCAGGCTGTAGTCCGTTGTCGGCAAGCTTTACAAATACCTCAACAAACGCATCTGATTATCTTTGGAGTTTTAACGACGGGACGACATCAAACGCCATTCATCCAACACATGTTTTTACAAATAATTCTACAATTATAATAAACAGAACTGTTACACTCACGTCCTTTTCTACATTTGGCTGTTCTGATACTGCTCTTGCAATTATAAAAATATACCCAAGTCCTATTGCACAATTCTCAGTATCACCTGGAAACCAAACATATCCATCAGCAACAGTTTCAATTTTAAATGCAACACTTGGTACATGGAATTGGCTTTGGACATTTGGAGATGGCGATTCTTCTTCTGTACAATCACCACAACAACACACCTATCAAACATGGGGATCATACACCATTACATTAAAAGTATGGGACGGATATTGCACAGATACCACAAATAAAACCATTCAGATAAATTCTACCCCACCAATATCACTGTTCACAACATCTGCCAACAATGGCTGCCCACCCTTAACAATTACATTTACAAATGGATCGCACTATGGAACACAATATTATTGGAATTTTGGAGATGGAGGCACATCTTCATTAGAAAATCCAACATACACTTTTTACAATGCAGGTACATTTGAAGTGCAACTCGCAACTTATGGTTATGGAGGACAAAGCACCACAATTCAAACAATCACAGTCAACCCATTACCACATGCGTTCTTCCACGTAACACCAGAAGTTGTAACAATTCCTGAAGAATCTATACAATGTTACAACCAATCGAATCTTGCATCATTTTGGTTATGGAATTTTGGTGATGGACAAAGTTCAACCGAAGAAAACCCAACATACACATATACACACGAAGGAGAATATGATATTTCATTAATCACATGGTCTGAAAAAGGTTGTAGCGACACATTTATAATACCTAAAGCCGTACGTGCAAAATCAGAATGTCAATTATTGTTCCCAAATGCATTTACCCCATCACCAAGTGGATCTATTGGAGGATATTACAATCAACCCGATCATACTTTTGATGTTTTCCATCCGCTGTTTAGAGGCGTAAATGACTATCAACTTGAAATATTTAATCGTTGGGGAGAGCTTATATTTGTTAGCAAAGATGTAAATATCGGTTGGGATGGATATTATCGTGGAGTACTGTGCAAACAAGATGTGTATGTTTGGAAAGCCAAATGGAAATGCACAGATGGCTCGTCACAAACAAAAGTTGGAGACGTAACCTTATTAAGATAAATTTAGTATAGCAAAATATAGGGAACAACATAAAATTTCACATTGAACATGTTATATCAAGCGGAGCGTAGAGAAGTGAGAAAAAATACACGATTAAACTGTAAAATATGAAATATTTTTTACGAAATAAACTACTCTTATTAATAACAATGCTGCTTGCCGAAGCAATTGTTACGCAAGCACAAACTAAGGTTATTGATAAATCATTAAAGAAAAAGCTAGAAGCTGCCAATTATTATTTTCAATTTGATAACTTTCATTTAGCATTGCCAATATTGCTTGAAATCTATGCCATAGACAGCACAATCCCTGAAGTAACATTCAAAACAGGAGTTTGTATGTATAACATCAAACGTAATAAAACAGAGGCACAAAAATATTTTGAAAAAACACTAAACGAATACATTGATTCGTACTATTATCTAGGGAACATCTATCATTTTCAAATGTTGTTTGACAAAGCAATTGCAAATTTTCAATACTATAAATTCTGGTATGGGAAAAAAACATTTACATGGGAAGAAACCGATCATCTTATTAATAACAGCACATCTGCAAAAAAAATGGTCAGATTTCCGGTAAGAGCGAATATAAGAAACATGGGAAACACAGTAAATTCGCTATCATCAGATTATGTTCCACTCATTACATCAGATGAAACAACAATGTTTTTTACATCACGGCGCGAAGGAAGTACGGGTAATTTAAAAGATCCACTTGGAGAATATTTTGAAGATATCTATGTAACTCATAAAACCGATACCTCATGGACACCACCACAAAACATAGGAAGCCCAATAAACACACCCGGACATGATGCTTGTGTAGCAATATCTGCTGATGGTTATAAAATGTTTATTTACCGAACCAGTAAAAATCTTGAAGGAGGGAATATTTTTCAAACAGAATATAATGGAAAAGAATGGTCTGAGCCAAAAAAAATAAATGCAGAAATTAACACCAAAACAGGGATCGAATCAAGTGGGACGATCTCTCCAGACGATAATGTTTTTTATTTTTCGAGCAATCGTGCAGGAGGGTACGGCGGAAAAGATCTCTATAGAGTAATTAAATTCCCAAATGGCAACTGGAGCAAGGCGATGAACCTTGGACCATCCATCAATACTCAATTTGATGAAGACGCACCATTTATCCATCCTGATGGTAAAACCTTATTTTTTAGTTCACGCGGGCATGAAAATATGGGTGGATACGATGTATTCAAATCCATATCAAATGAAGAAGGGGAATGGACTACACCTGAAAATATCGGCTATCCTATAAACACAGTATTTGATGATTTATTTTTTGTTATTACCGCTGATAACATGAGAGGATATTATTCGTGCGACAGAGAAGGCAACGGCAACTCCGATATTTATGAAATAGACATGCCTGAAAACTTATCGAGTTATAAACTTTTAAGAGGCGTAATATATAGCGACGACAGCATTCCACAAACTTTAAAAGCATTTGTTACAATTACATTAATAGACAATGAAACAAACACTTTACAGGGTGTTTACAGGACAAACAAAGAAAGCGGAAAATATTTGCTAATTGTTGAACCTAAAAAAAAATACAAAGTAATTATTGAAGCTGAAGATTTTGAAAATCTAATTAATGAAATAGAAATCCCGGCAAAAGTTGATGAACAAATTATTAATAAAGATATGAAATTACGTAGAAAAAGGAAATAAAGAGTCCGATGTACGGTTTATCAAGAAAAACCTAAAAAAAAATATAAAACTGAAACAAAATTATTTAAAACAAGTACAACAAAACAACATCAATAGTAGATCATTACTGGGATTAAGAAGGCAAAAAAGATGAAAATGTTCGTCAAAATATTATTTATATTTGTTCTGATTATAACAGCAGAATTAAAGCTATCAGCTCAAGATCCTCAATTCTCACAATTCTATGCAGCAACCACTTATTTATGTCCGTCATTTGCAGGCTCTACAGATGGTAGCAGAGCAATATTAAATTATAGAAATCAATGGCCATCAGTGCCAGGAGCCTTTGTATCAACGGCTCTCTCAGTCGATCAGTACTTTCCAAAAGTAAGAAGCGGAGTCGGATTCATTTTCGTAAATGACAAAGCCGGAAGTGGCAATTTAAAAAACACAAATTTTGGGGTACAATATGCTTACAACCTATCAATAAATAGACTATGGAGTGTACGCCCAGCCATGCAGGTAATGTATTCACAGCGCAGTATTGATTTCAATAAACTAGTTTTTGGCGATCAACTTTATTTCAGTGGCAATGCAACCAATTCTATTGTTGAAACACTTACAACCGACCAAACCGGATACATTGACTTCAGCACATCTGCTATTGTATTTTCAGATAAAATATGGGGAGGTATTGCGTTTGATCACTTACTTGAACCCAATCAATCACTCACTGGAAGCATAAGTAACGTCCCTTTAAAGACCTCAATTTTTGGTGGTACAAAATTATTTTTAAAGAAATCGGCAGGTTTATATGAAGAAGAATATATCAATGTAACATTTATATACAAGCACCAGGATAAATTTGACCAGCTTGACATTGGTGGTTATTGGTTTAGAAAACCATTGCTTGTGGGTATATGGTATCGAGGGATTCCGCTTGCAAAATCATACAAACCTGAATACATAAATAATGATGCTTTTTCAATTATGGCAGGAATTAAATATAAACAACTTGTGGTTGGCTATAGCTATGATTTTACCATCTCACGACTTATAAGCTCAACAGGTGGGGCACATGAATTTTCGATTATTTATGAGTTCAACCAAGATCAGCATTTAATGAAAAAAAGGAAGAAAGTTATTGTTCCTTGCCCAAAGGTTTAACATCAGCCTTTAGCGATCAGCTCAATGATTTAGTTACTCGAATTCCTATTACAAGCACATCATCAACTTGCTCCAAATCACCACGCCATTTTGTTAAATTATCTTCAAGATATTTCTTCTGTTCTTTTAAGCTATATGAGCTAATTGTCTGCAAAAAATGGCGAAATCGTTGATGTTTATATTTCTTACCATGAGGACCACCAAACTGATCAGAATAGCCATCAGAGTACATATAAAGCATATCATTATCACGCAACCTCATTAAATGGCTTTCAAAAGTAACTTTTTCATCATAGTCCATGCTACCAACAGAAAAGCGATTCCCCTTAACTTCAATAATCCGATTATTTCTAACAATAAACAATGGATTGATAGCACCAGCATATTCAATTGTTCTGTTGTTTTTATCAATCACAAGAATGGCAATATCCATCCCATCTTTTACGTCCCCATCAACCACATTCTTACTAAACGTATCAGCAACACCTTCATTAAGCTGATTCAAAATTTCAGCAGGGTTTTCAATCTCGCGTTCTTTCGTAATTGTCTTTAATAAATCATAGCCAATGATGCTCATGAATGCGCCAGGCACACCATGACCAGTGCAATCAACAGCAGCAATAAATATTTTATTTTTTCGCTCCGTAATCCAATAGAAATCACCGCTGACAATATCTTTTGGTTTATAGAGAATAAAAGCATCTGTAAGCAATTTATTGAATAAATATTCCGATGGCATCATTGCCTCTTGAATTCTTTTTGCATAATTGATACTATCTGTAATAGATTTATTTTTCCTAGTAAGATCTTCTTTTTGTTTAGCAATTTCAAGGGCTTGATATTGTTTTTCCCGCAATATTTGGTTTGCTTTTTTTAGTTTTTTGGTACGAGAAAAAATGTAGTAATATACAATACTTGAACCCACTAAAACGTAAAGCAAATAAGCCCATATTGTTTTCCAAAAAGGAGCTTTAACAATCAATCTAAGGGTAACGCCTTTTTGATTCCATTGGTTATCATTGTTTGCGCCCTTAATAGTGATTGAATAATCGCCAGGCGGCAAATTAGAAAACGAAACAAACGGGCGGTTTCCCAAATCAACCCAATCCTCATTCTGACTGCTGGCACCTGTGATTTTATATGCGTACGTATTTTTTTCGGGATTTGTAAAATCAAGTGCTGCAAAATCAATATTTACAAGGTAATCCTGATAGGTCAGGATGATTTCCTTATTTGTTTCAACATTAATAATTTGATCTCCTGTATTCGATTTCTTCAAAACCTTTGTAATCACAAGAGGAGGAACAAATAAGTTATTTCTTATTCGACCGGGATAAAATGCATTTAAGCCGGAAATTCCACCAAAAAACAATTCCCCATCTATGGAACTCTTACAAACTGAGCCAAAGTCAAACTCAAGCCCTTGCAAGCCATCATCTTTATCATAATTTTGAAATTTTCCGGTTTGCTTATTAAACTTTGAGAGACCCCTCAATGATGAAACCCATATATATCCTAAATTATCTTCAATAACGCCATACAATTCATCGCTTGGCAATCCTTGTTTTTGCGTATAACATTTGAATATGTTTGTTTTCTTATTATACATGTTCAGCCCATATGTGGTGGCAATCCACAGCATACCCTGTTTATCCTGGATAATGCTATAGGCATTATTGTGACTGATGCTATTTCTATTTTTAGGGTCAGCAAAAAACCGTTGCACTTTAAAAGGCAAAAAACTCAATCTATTCAATCCATTTAATGTTGCAATCCAAATGTCTCCATCAATATCTTCGGTGATTCCATAAACATGATTATGACTGATGCTATTTGAATCGGTTGCGACATTATAAAAACTACGATACTCTTTATTTTGAAAATCGATTAAATGTGCACCATTTTCAGATCCAATCCAGATACCGCCATCTCTTGCTTCAATAATTGAATTTACTCTACAGCTAATTTTAATATCTGTTTTACTATATTCCTGCAAGGTCAATATTTTCTTGGTTTTGGGATCATAGATATTAATTCCCTTACGTGTTCCCAACCATATTTTCCCACGGCTATCTTTAAAAATAACATGGATATAATCATTTACAAGTTTTCGATCTCCTTGTTGCTTCTCAGAAAAAACTGTTGTTTCGCCGGTTTCCCTATTGAGTACATTTAATCCACTGCCCCATGTGCCAATCCACAGGCTCTTTTTTGATTCTTCCAAAATGCCTGCAATCATATTATTTGTAAGCCCATTGTAAACATTAAACGTTTCAAATTTTTTGGGTTTTAAATCAATCATATCCACGCCACCACCATCAGTACCAATCCATAAATTGTGTGATTTATCTTCAAATATAGCAGACACAGTATTATGGCTCAATGAATTTTGGCGATTTGGATCATTAATAAAATTAGTAACATTTCCAGTCTCCATATTCATCATTGTCAATCCATTTACAGTACCGACCCATAAAATATCATTGTGATCAATATAAAGCGAAACAATTTCGTTGTCAATCAGACTTTTTGTTTTTTTGGGATCATTATAGATACGAAAGAATGAGCGTGTTTTTTTATTGAACTTATTTAGACCATTTTTTGTACCTATCCATAAATTTTTATTTTTATCTTCAACAATTGCAGTTACGCGATTATCGCTTAAACTCTTTGGGTCATCATTATTATTATAAACTGCAAAGTTCTCATCTCTTTTACTAAACACGTGTAATCCGTCGTAGGAACCAAACCAAATCATTTCATTTTTATCTTCATACATCGGCCAACCATAGTCTCTTTCAAAAAAGCTAAAGAAATCTACTGTATAATCGAAATTCGTGATTTTATTGGTTTTTGTATCCAGCTTACTTAATTTCCCCTGAGTTTTAAACCAAACATTTCCTGATTTATCAGCATGTACACTATAAACTTTTTGATCGGGAATGGAATTCGTTTTTTTGGGATTATACTCATACCGCTTAATTTTTCCTGATTTGGGATCAAGTTTATTAAGACCTGAACGAGTGCCTGCCCATATATTTCCATATATATCTTCTGCCAAAGAAAAAATCCAATTATTAGAAAGAGAATTTGAATCATTTAAATCATATTGATAAACCTCAAAATTAATCCCGTTATATCGGCTCAATCCACTTTGCGTTCCAAGCCACAGATACCCTTTAGAATCCTGTAGGACAGCATATACACAACTTTGTGGAAGCCCTTCGTCAATGGAATGTGTACGAAACGACTGGTTTACATTCTGTGAAAATGTAAACAAACAATCACATGAAATCAGAATTGCTGTAAAAAATAATATTTGTAGAAATTTCGTCATGTTTCAAACCTGCCAATTTAATAAGAACAAAACTCTCATGCAAATAATTTATAAATGTTTTGGTTAAATACCGTTACAAACTGCACCATCAGAATTTTTCTCATTGATATATTTCAGTGAAGGCGAAACAATTATGTTTCCCACATTCAACCTATTCCAAATCGCATCAATTTTATTAATTGTTTGTGTATCTGAAAGAACCGGATTTGGCCATTCTCTAATAAAATTATCATTTTTAAGATTCTTAATCGTTGCATCAACCACAATGCTTGATATCCCATTGTGCTTAATTATATGGCAATCGCGAATCACATCAATATTAGCAGATGTTATCCAGGTAATATCAAAAAAATCCAGGTCTTCATTCCATGAATCTACAAAAAGGAGACACTTTGCAGAAAGATATCGATTCTTTAACAATAGTTCTGCAATTGCATAGACTTGATCTGGTTTCGTTTTATCTATTGTTACAACGGCAATCGAAACACCCTCATTCATCAATTTGGTGTTTATTGAAATAATTTCCGGGCACAAAGAGTTTAATGCTTTCCACTCTTTAGAAAAATCAATATGCACTGATTTTGTCAGACTCCTTTCTTCAGCCAATTTATCTGTTGCATCAACAAACATTTTACCACCAAATGCAAATTTTGATGCAGCATGATCCAGTACATCCAGCGGTCCTTTACTAAAAAAAATATCTTCAGCCGGATCAACATTTTCAGAAATCACTTTTGCCAAAGAAAAATAATCATGAATATCAGCCCCTTTGTTGGTAACAATAAGAATTTTATTAAACATCATCTGTCCAGCTCCCCACAGTGCATTCATAACCTTATGAGCATGTCCGACAAAAGTTTTTTCTATTTTCACAATGCAGATATTATGCGCTACTCCGGCAAAAGGTAAATCAATATCTACAACTTCAGGAAGCATGCCCATTCGAATCGGAGCAAGAAAAATTCGTTCTGTCGCCTTTCCAATCCATGCATCTTCCATAGGAGGAATGCCAACAATCGTAGCGGGGTAAACTGCATTTTTTCGATGTGTGATACAAGTTACGTGAAACTTTGGATACCAATCTGCCAAAGAATAAAAACCTGTATGATCACCAAACGGACCCTCCCAAATAAGGTCTTCTTGTGGATCTACATATCCTTCAATAACAATATCTGCATCAGCGGGTACTTCAATTTCATTTGTAATACATTTAACTAATTCAACATATTTTTTTCGCAAAAATCCTGCAAGCATATATTCATCAACGTTGTCTGGCAAAGGAGCTGTAGCCGAATAAGTATAAATTGGATCACCACCAAGCACAACTGCAATTGGCATTTTTTTTTCTAACTTTTTATATTCCTGATAATGCCTTGCCCCTGTCTTGTGGGTATGCCAGTGCATTCCTGTAAGGTTTTTATCAAAAATCTGCATTCTATACATTCCTACATTTCTTATTCCGGTCACCGGGTCTTTTGTGTTTACCATTGGTAGGGTAATAAAGCGACCGCCGTCGAAAGGCCAACATTTAAGTATCGGAAAAATATTCAGATCAGGATTATTTAAAATCACTTCCTGACAAACGCCCCTGTCCTTTTTTAATTTGGGCATCCATGAAGATATACGTCCCAGTTTTGGCAACATTTTCAGTTTTTCAAACACACTTTCTTTCGGTGCCATAAAGTCTTTAAAAAGCAATTCTATATCACGTGCAATATCATCAAGAGAGTTCACACCTATTGCAAGACACATTCGCTTATATGATCCAAAAGTATTTATCAGGACAGGAAATTGTGTGCCGGTATTCTCGAACAATAGGGCTTTGCCTCCATAATTTAGTTTTGAAAACCTATCGGCAATCTCTGTAATTTCAAGATCCGGATTTACATATTCTTTAATTCTGATTAATTCGTTGTGCTGCTCAAGTATTTCAATATATTGGGTAAGGCTATTATAGGGCATTTCAGATTTAATATTTATGTGTTGCAAAAGTACATATGGAATACCAAAAAACAAAGACAGATTTTGATTTTAGTTAATAATGTGTAAAATATAAAACTCTCTGTTGACCAAAATTTATGAACATAAACTAAATCTGATAAGCATAATCCTCATTTAAACACATAAAATAACTGATAGTCAAAGCCGAAGGATAGAGGATATTTTTATGAAAAATGTTACCATAGTTAAAAAACAAAATTTTATAATTGCATATACAAATTTTTTAATTTATGTTTGGGTTAGATACTACAAATGCAATACTGTTAATCGCATGTTTAATTGCTGCATGTGCATTTGAATTTATCAATGGATTTCACGATACAGCAAATGCGGTTGCCGCAGTGATCTATACAAAATCACTAAAGCCTCAATTTGCAGTAATATGGTCTGCCATATGGAATTTTATTGGGGTATATCTTGGCGGGATTGCTGTAGCAATGGGGATTGTTAACCTTCTTCCAATAGAAGCATTAATTGATCAAAATGTGTATCACAATATTGCGATGATTATTTCACTTATCCTTACTGCCGTGATATGGAATCTTGCCACTTGGTATTTTGGAATTCCATGCTCCAGTTCACATACGTTAATCGGTAGTATTTTTGGTGTTGGTATTGCTTTTATGTTTATTAATCCTGATGGTGCAGTGGCACTGAATTGGAAGAAAGTGTC
>JAVHQG010000124.1:0-4419 GCA_036171035.1 Bacteroidales bacterium | reverse complement strand
TCAAGATAATTCCTGTTTCAAAATAGGCTTTTGAAAATTGTACGGTCTAAAATAAAATTAAAATGGAAACGACTAACAGCTCTAAAGCTGCTCCTTCAAGCGGTGATGAGAAATACAGACTGTTGTTTGAACAGGCTGTGGATGGAATATTTCAGATAAATCTTGATGGATTTTTTTTGAATGTAAACACAAAAGCTTGCTCTATGACCGGCTTTGCTAAGGAAGAACTACTTGGTAGGAACATTCAGACGTTGTTTTCTGATGAGGAAAACAGAAGAGTCCCTTTTCGATTTGATATGCTGCAACAAGAAGAAACGGTTTTATTAGAAAGAAAAATGACAAGGAATGATGGTTCTTTGGTTGATGTTGAAATGTGCTCCAAGCTGATGTCTGACCAAACCATACAGTCAATATTCAGAGATATTACACAAAGAAAAAAAGTTGACGAGGAATTGCTGGCTTCAGAAAATTTGTATCGTACAATATTCGAAAATACTGGCACTGCAACGGTTATTATTGATGAATATACAATAATAACTCATGCAAACTCCGAAACAGAAAGGCTTTTAGGATATTCAAAAGCAGAATTGGAGGGGAAAATGAGCTGGACACAGTTTATTGATCCTCATGATTTAGAAATGATGAAACAATATAATCTTAAAAGAATAGAGGGCTTTAAAGATATTCCAAACCGATATGAATTTAAGTTAATCAACAGAGTTGGTGAAATAAAAAATATTTTTTTAACAATTGATCTGATTCCGGGAACTAAAAGCAGTGTTGCATCACTACTTGATTTGACAGATAGAAATAAGAAAGAAATGGAGTTGAGTGATTCGGAAATGCGTTATAGAAGCCTTGTTGAATCATTTTATGATATTGTTTATATTACAGATTATCAGCATCTGATGCTTTATGCAAGTCCTTCGCTAATGCGGCAAACTGGTTTCTCTTTGGAAGATTTTATTAGTGGAAAAGAAAGAATTCGGTTTGTGCATCCTGATGATTTGCAGAAAGTAGAGCAGCATATAAAATATTTTATTGCCAGTGATGAAAAACATTCAACGGCAATTGAAAATCGATTTATAGATAAAAAACAAAAATTGCGGTGGCATTCTTCGGTTATGTCGAAAGTTGTATTCCAGGGACAGCCGGCAATTCAGTTTATATGCCATGATATTACCGATCGAAAAGAATACGAAAATATTTTAAAACAAGCAAAACGTAAAGCTGAAGAATCTGATAAACTGAAATCAGCATTTCTTGCAAATATGAGCCACGAAATTCGTACACCCATGAATGCAATTATTGGATTTGCCGGACTCCTTGATGATGATTCTCTTCCCGAAGAGCAAAAACGTGAATTTATTAAGATTATTCAAAACAGTGGAAGCCAGCTTTTATCGTTAATCAATGATATTATTGATATTTCTAAAATTGAAGCAGGACAAATGTCTATTTTAAATTCATTATGTCTGTTAAATGATCTTTTTGAAGACCTAAATGTTACTTCTCGTTCTGAAATTATCCTGAAAAATAAACAAAATATTGTTTTGAATTTCAATATCGAAAAACAGTGTCTGAACCTTGATTTTATTACAGATTGCTCACGTTTAAAACAAATCCTTTCAAATTTAATTGGCAATGCAATGAAGTTTACAAAAAAGGGCACAATTGAGGTAGGATGTAAGTTATATGATAAAAATAATTTTCTGTTTTCAGTTACAGATACTGGCATAGGAATTCCAACAGAAATGCAGCAAATTATTTTTGAACCTTTTCGGCAAGCAGATATTTCTCATTCACGTAACTTTGGCGGAACTGGCTTGGGCTTGTCTATTTCTAAAAATTTAGTTGAGTTGATGGGCGGGAAGATGTGGCTTAAATCTTCTGTTAATGAGGGTTCTACTTTTTATTTTACATTGCCATATTTTGGAAAAACAAACAAAAATAAATCAGAGATTGTAGATCCTTTAGTCGATAATATCTACGATTGGCGCAATAAATGGATTCTAATCGTAGAAGATGAAATTTCAAATTTTAAATACCTACAAGAAGCTTTAAAGAAAACAGATGTTAATATTCTATACGCTGAAACAGGTGAACAAGCTATTGATATTTGCACCAATAATTCAATTATTGATTTGGTGTTAATGGATATTAGAATGCCGGGTATGAATGGAATAGAGGCAACTAAACTGATTAAAGAAATGCGAAATGACTTGCCAATAATTGCTCAAACTGCATATGCTTATTCAGAAGATAAGGCAAAATGTTTCGCTGCGGGATGCACCGATTTTTTAGCTAAACCAATTAGAAATGCAGCTTTATTAAAAGCTATTTCTACTGTTTTTAAGCAGCAGCTATAACCTCTTTAATTTTTTTGCAATTCACTTTTATATTTTAACTTGGTGCCGAAAATTTTAATTTTTATAAATATAAAATACTATGACAAAAAGGACTATCGTAGCAATGCCGGGTGATGGAATTGGAAAACCAGTTTTGAATGAATGTGTTCGATTGCTAAATGCAGCAGGATTTGAAGCGAATTATGTGACCGGAGATATCGGATGGGAGTTCTGGTGTAAAGAAGGAAATCCCTTGCCTGACAGGACAATTGCATTGTTGGAAAAACATAAAATAGGATTGTTTGGAGCAATCACGTCAAAACCAAAAGATAAAGCAATTGCAGAACTTGCGCCAGAATTAAAAGATAAAGGTTGTGTTTACTACAGTCCTATTGTAGCCATGCGACAACATTTTGGTATGGATATTTGTATGCGACCATGCAAAACATTTAAAGGCAATCCGTTAAATTTTATTCGTCGTGGTGCAAATAATACCATTGAAGAACCTATGGTTGATGCCATGATCTTCCGTCAGAATACCGAAGGTTTATACGGTGGTGTTGAGTGGACAAATCCTTCGGAAAAAGTGTATGATGCACTGATGACGCATCCGCAGTTTACAAAAAATTTTAGTTGGTGTCCAAAAGAAGAATTAGCCATTTCTACTCGTATTCTGTCAAAAAAATATTGCACACGTATTATTAAAGCCGGGTTTGAATATGCTAAAAAAAATGGGTATAAAGGAATCACTATTTGTGAAAAACCAAACGTGGTGCGTGAGACTTCAGGAATGATGTTGAAAATTGCACAAGAAATGAGCAAAAAAGAATATCCTGAAATTGCAGTATGGGACACAAATGTTGATGCTCAAATGATGTGGCTTACTAAGAATCCGGAAGATTATCATGTTATTGTTTCGAGTAATATGTTTGGAGATATTATTTCAGATGGATTTGCCGGATTAATTGGCGGTTTAGGCTTTGCTTGCAGTGCTCAATTTAGCGAAAATGGGGTAGCTGTTTTTGAACCTACTCACGGTTCTGCTCCTAAATATGCTGATTATGAAACTTCAATAGTGAATCCCATCGCAATGTTAATGTCGGGTGTTATGATGTTAGATTATTTGGGCGAAACTGCAATTGCTAGAAATATTGAGAAAGCAATTGCTGAAGTAATTTTTGAAGGGAAGGTTCAAACATATGATATGGCAAAATTGAGAGGAACATCTGATGTAATTAAACACGGGGCTGCTTCTACGAAACAAATGACAGATGCTGTTATTGCAAAATTGAAATAATCGAATTTTTATAAAAGCAAAAGGGTTGAATAATTAAAATATTCAACCCTTTTTTTGATACTGTGATTTTACAAATTTGAATTCTAAAAAACCTGTAAACTATTTTACTTTTTCAAATACATCTTTGATTACATCTGAATACATTGCAAAGGATGCAATCAACCATGTTTGGAGCGCTATAGCTTCTCCGGTATGCAGCCATTGTAATGATTTTTTCAGCTCTTTGGTAAACAGGTTTTTGTCAAAACTAACTTTTTGTAAAACCATCTTTGTGTATTCCAACATTGCTGTATAAAATTTTAATTGTTAAACACTATTTTGATATACGTTAAATAATCAATTTTGTTGTGCTACCTGCAATATATTTTTTAGCCTATTGAACTACAAGTGTTTTAGTTTTTACCGAACTTGCACAAAAGTAACCCAATGCACCGCCTGTAATATTTGAAATGGGATTTGCCGGTGTGCCAGACATCATACCTTCATTGTGGCTGTTAATATTCAAAGTGTAGAAAAAACCGTATGCATTTGTACTGGCTCCGGTAGCCGGAATTTCTTTGATGATAACATTCGCTCCGATCAGTTCTTCTCCGGTTTTAACAGATTTTACATAGCCACTGATGGTATATTTGTGTTGTGCAAATGATGCAGAAATTAAAAGGCAATATGCAGCAATAAAAAGAGCTTTGTGAATTTTCATGATATACTGAACGGATAAAAAGTGAAATTATTTGAGAATGATGGTTCGTACCATGAAATTTTAACAAATAATTA
>JAVHQG010000123.1:0-4419 GCA_036171035.1 Bacteroidales bacterium | reverse complement strand
AAATCCCTTCGGGATTAATATAAAAATGAAGTGAGAAATGTTAGTTAATAAGTTATAAAGGAAATAAGAAGTAGCTTCATATCATATATTTTTATATTTGCAGAATAATTTATTATTTATTTTTATAAAACAAAAAAAGTAGAATCAACATGATCAAAAAATGTATTTTTATCACACTCTCTTGTGCTGCGTTGTTTATCATATCATGTACTGGCGGAGACAAGCAAACTAATGTTCCAAAAGAATCCCTTTTCGACGATCAGCAAATTGAAATTTCTCAAGAAACAATGGAGAAACTGATAGATAACGTATCTTCTCCAATTGAAATGGCTGCACTCATAAAAAAAGCAGGCATTGAATTTTCAAAAGATTATGTTTCAGATCCTGATAAAGCAAGTAACTTAAATACTAGTTTTGAACAAGCTCTCAGATTAGGTGTATTAGGTTCTGATCTCGGATACCTAAACATGTATGATAAAACCGGCATGGTAATCAATTATTTAACTGCTATAAAGTCTTTAGCAGATAACTTGAAAGTAGGGCAGTTTTTTGATTTTCAAACATTGAAGAGTCTAGCAACCAATAGTACAAACCTCGATTCGTTGATGTATATGTCGGTTTCAAGTTTCAATAAAATGGATGCTTATCTGCGTGAGCAAAAACGTACCAGTATAAGTGCGTTTACAGTCACAGGCGTATGGATTGAAGGCTTATATCTGGCAACACAAGTTGTAAAAAACAATCCTAATCAAAAGATTGCGGAACGGATTGGTGATCAAAAAAACATGCTTGAAAATATTGTAATTATCTTAGGTAATTTCAAGAAAGATAAAGAGGTGGAAATCATAGTGAATCAATTAAAAGAACTGAAAGAAGCATATAAAGATGTGAGAATCACGTATGAGCAGGGAGAACCCCAGCAAGTTGAAGAAAATGGAAAGCTTGTTATAAAGCAAACTTCAAAAAGCATTGTTCAAATAAACGATGCACAGTTGAAGAACATTATTGAAATTACGGCTAAAGTCCGCAATAACATTGTTAAATAACTTATAACAAGAAAAATTTAAAACATGAAAAATTTAATTTATATCATACTCTCAGTTTTAATGTATTTGCCGATACAGTCGAAGGCTCAGTGCAATCAACAACTGGTTGATATTGCAGTGGCAAACCTTAAAGGTGCGGCAACTTATATGAAAGATTTTAAAGTTCGCCTAAAAGCTCAGGAACCTAGAAAGCAGCAACCAATTGCAAAATTTTCTGTTACACTTAGCAAAGGACAGACCTACAGATTAAGTGTTGCAAATGCGAAAGAATACCCCGGACAAGGAATTATTCAGCTATATGATAACGACGCACTGCAAGGATCAAGTTTTTTCAAAGGTAAAGATTATAAATATTTTGATTTTATGTGTCAGAAAACGGGTTCTTATATAATCTTTATTACTTTCAACGAAGGTAAGGAAGGCTGTGGCGCAGGGATACTTTCTGTAGTAAAATAATAATTTAATTATACGTTTATTTTTATGCTAGGCATCGATACAATATACGGCTTTCTTGATTATATCTATAAAAAACACGAAGAACTAAAAAATAATGAAATCAATCTGATCTACGATGGATTGATTACTCATATGATTACGAAAGCCTTTGCTGCTCTTACTGAACAACGGATGGAAAAGGAAGAAGAGTCTGATCCTGTTCAACGTAAGGTATTTCATGTTATGATTGAATGCCTCCAAAACATCAGTAAACATGCGGAAGAAAGCCTTCAGGGAACGCCATCGTCTCTAAAAAAAGGAATTATCATGGTTTCAAAAGGCGTTGACCGCTATAGCGTAGTTACCGGCAATGCCATTGAAAATGCAAACGTTGCAGAACTGGAAGAAACTTTGAAAAATCTTAATACGCTAGATAAGGATGGCTTGACAAAATTGTATAAAACGCAGTTGAAAAATAATGTACTCTCTGATAAGGGTGGTGCAGGACTTGGGTTTATAGACATCGCAAGAAAAACCGGAGAAAAGCTCGATTTTGAGTTTGTACCTATGAATGATAAATATTCTTATTTTATTTTAATAACAACAGTTTTGCGTGTCTCAAATATGTAGAACAAAAGTTGAGAAGTTGAGGTAAGATACCGCAGGCTAAGCGGAGTCAAAGCCTGATGTAGAGATGATGAGGAATGTGTATGACTGCGAAGCGCTGAACATTAATATGCGAATTAAGATTAACGATATTCGATTTCAGATTAAGAAACCTCGCATATCTGCAATCGATCATCCGCACAAACTGGCTCAAACAGCCACCGGCAGTTTGCCCTCTTCAATCTTCAATTTTATTCTAAAGACATAATCTATTAGGAATTAATTTCATACTTGATCCTGAGTTGTATTGTTAAGAGATTTCTCTCGCTGGTCGAAACGACTGTGGGGAGTTGATGGAATTGTTTGAATGTTGAATGTTAAATGTTAAATGTTAAATGTTTCTTAGCGACTTTGCGACTTTGCGGTGAATAAAATGTTGAATGTTAAATGTTTCTTAGCGTCTTTGCGACTTTGCGGTGAATAAAATGTTGAATGTATAGGAAATAGCGTCTTTGAGCCATAGAGATAAAACAAAGAATAAATTTTATCTGTAAAATCTGTAGTAAAAAAATAGTAAGTTGATAAATTAAATAGTTAAAAAGTAGAAATGGAACCATTATTAATAAATGCAGCAGATGATACCCCACATGTTATTCTCGATAGCGAAAAGGGAATTTTTAATATATCCGGTAAATCTATGCCCGAAGATGTTGCTGCATTTTACGAACCTATCATTCAATGGGTAGAAGCTTATAGTGCCAGCCCTAAAGCCAAAACTGTGGTAGCCTTAAAAATGGACTATTTCAACACCGCTTCTTCAAAGTTATTGCTCGATGTGCTGATTAAGTTTGAAGAAATTGCACAAAATGGGAGCGAAGTGCTTATTCAATGGAACTATCATAGCAACGATGAAGAAATGAAAGAAGCCGGCGAAGAATATGCGGATATTGTTGAAATACCTTTTGAATTTGTTGAATATTAAATCTGCTTCCTTAACCTACTTGTAATCGAGTGCGTAGCGCATACTCTTTTCGCCGATTAACCGCATTCGCTGATTTGAACCAATTGGTCGTAGTTCAATATTTTTATAGTTTTGATATTGATCTTAATCAGATTGTCATCTTTAAATTGTTTCAGTATTCTACTAACACTTTCTTTTGAAATGGCAGCCATATCGGCAAAATCCTGTCGGCTGATAATAAATGGATACGGGTTTTGCTCGTTATAAATATTTTTGTAAAGGTATAAAATGACCTCTGCAATTTTGCCATGCATTTGTTTATTTGCTACGTTGGTCAATCTTTTAAAAATACTGATTGTAACGGATTGCTGTGCTAACAAGAACCTGTTGATAAATAAAACAAATGCTCAAAAAATAAGCCATCATATAAGTTAATTTTCGAGTACTAAATCAGAATAAAAACTTAATGATGACATACAAAGATAAAAAAAACGGAAGAACAAAACAATAGTTCTTAGCATAGAAGGAAGAAAGAGAATATGAAAAGTTTATAAATGATAATGAGTTTGCTCGAAAACTTATAGACAAGAATTTGTCCCAGCATCCTGAAATATTACCTAACGGAGTTATGAAAGATGGTTATAAATTAAAGCAAAAACGATAAATCAATAATGATATTTACAAGAAATAATAATTATAGAATCGGGATTAACTTGGTAAACGAGGCGGTGTTCCTTATTAATTCGTCTGCTCCAATATCCGGCAAGTTCGTGTTTAAGCGGCTCAGGTTTACCTGTTCCAATAAACGGTTCACAGGCTGTTTCTTCAATCAGTTTACAAATCTTAGCAAATACTTTTTTGTCTTCCAAAGCCCATTTAGTGTATTGTTCAGATGCAATTGGCTTAAAAATAATTTTTCTCATTTAAGAAGCTTTACTTTTCTTATTTTTGAAAAGTCTTTTTGTTTCCCGTTTTTTAATTCTTTGCTGAATTTTTTAAATTCATCCGCTGAAAATTCATATCCTTCTTTGCTTTTTATGGAATCTTCCAACATTTTTCGATTAGCATCAATTTGTAGAAGATATTCAGTTTCATCTTGTTCCTCTTCAATGGTTATGGTAATGGGTTTGCTCTTAAACATTACTTTTATTTTATTTAGAAAATCTAAATCTAACGCATTGGCATTAATATGAAATTCTGTGTACATAACATTTTTTCTTACAAAAATAAAAAATAATTTTGAATAATTCCAATTTTGAGCCCTCTCCGAAAAGTCTATTTTTATAAATTTTAGCATTTTTTACCCTTAATCCCTAAAGGGAAATCGCTGAAATTCAGTGTGCCTTTAAAGTCCCCTTTAGGGGATTTAGG
>JAVHQG010000122.1:0-19921 GCA_036171035.1 Bacteroidales bacterium | reverse complement strand
AAAGCTAAGGATATTTTGGCTGATTGTTATAAAACAATTATGTCTTGATTTTTATGACATCGAAAGCCTTGCTCTCGACCATTATTCACTAATATTTTATTTTTTATGTGTTCATGAGATCGCTTCGCTAAATTCACGAATCCCGACATTATTGGTGTTTCTTTAATCCAAAACGTCGTCCAAAGAACAATCTAAATAAACCGTTTGAATATTGCATTTTTAGGCTTGACGATGAATTTAGATTGTAGCTATCGACCACAGTCATTATGCCGTAGAAGTAATCTTCTCCGTTGTATCCAAATGAAAATCGTGCGTTACCAAAAAATGCAATTTTGAGCATTTGCTCTTCCATTTTATGATTTTTAGCTTCTGTATTGCTTACTTGTAGTGCAATTCCCGGATTTAGTGATAATGTAATAAAAATATGTCTTTTTATTACAAGCGTATATGCATACCCAATAGTCCAACCTAATTGAGAAATATGCACATTCGTGATTTTGGCAGAATCATTAAACATATTGTTTGTAGGAATGGCTACAATGCTCGAATCTGCACTTAAGTGAAAATATGAGAAATTTGCTCCGGTTAATACAGAGCCGGCACTTTTTTTTTGCCATTCAGTTTGATTAAATGAAGAGCGCAAAGAGAGTCTTTCATTATTAAAAACATAATTAAAATTTATACCGGCAGATTGCGTATTTATGTCTCTGCGAGACGGATATGGCATCTCCGAATTCCACTGCCATGCATTTGAATTGAACTGTTCAGGATTATCAATATAAAAACCTTTATAAGATTGTAAATATAAATCACTGATAAATTTTCTGCTGTATATATGTGCCTGTAGTGCTATTTGGGTGGTCTTTCCGTATTTTTTGTCATCGTTTCTAATCCATGGCATACCAAAGGCGAACCTTAATCCAAGCCATTTGTAATCTATCCCAAAACCAAGAAGTGTACTCTCGTTGGGTCTGAATTTCATGATGTGATCTGTACCGGGGTTTGGATGATATTGTAATTGAAAACGACAATATTTATTTGATGTGATTAATTGAAGACCAAATGCTGAATCTTTGAAACTTGCAATATAATCAGCATATACTCTATTTATCGTATCGTAAGTTTGAGCGTTTGACCAGGTAGGGATATGCAAAAAGAGCAGTAAAAAAGATAATTGCAGGAAGAATAAAAAGCTTCTACGCTTTTTCATTACTGTTTATTTTTATATCATCTTGCAATGCAGGAGGTATATCTTGTGTAATCCATTTATTACCGCCAACAACAGCCCCTTTCCCAATCGTGATACGCCCAAGAATGGTGGCATTTGAATAGATAATCACATCATCTTCAACAATAGGGTGTCGGGCAATTCCTTTGATTGGCTTTCCATTATCATCCATAGGAAAACTTTTTGCACCTAAGGTTACGCCCTGATAAATTCTTACGTGTTTCCCAATAACACAGGTTTCTCCAATAACTACACCTGTACCGTGATCAATAAAAAAATATTCGTCTATTTGTGCTCCCGGGTGAATATCTATACCTGTTTTGGAATGCGACATTTCTGTAATAATTCTTGGAATTAATGGTACGCCTAGCATCAATAATTCGTGTGCAATCCGATAATGCGTAACTGCCCGAATGCTTGGATAACAGAAAATGGTTTCTCCATAGCTTTTAGCTGCCGGGTCACCTGTAAATGCAGCAATTACATCGGTTGATAATAAGTGTTTTATCTGTGGCAACTTTTCAATAAATTGCATGGTAACATTTCGTGATTCTACTTCGCATTCATTGCAATGTGGAAATTGATCTGCACATGAAAAGCAAAAACCCCTCTTTACTTGCTCTGTAAGCATATTGTACATCAGATCAACATCTGCCCCAACATAATATTTTATAGTTTCTTTGTTATATTCCGATTTGCCAAAATAGCCGGGGAATAGAATTTTATTTAATAAATCCACAATTTCAGCAAGGCTTTCTGTTGAAGGCATTGGTACATCATGCTTCGTGTCGTGATACAAAAAATTATATTTTTGTATATCGCTTATCTCATCAATAATTTTTGTAAGTTTTGAATAATCTGAATGCATAGTTTTTTTAATATTTTGTTACAAAACTACTGAATTTTTATAAACATTTCGCATTTTTAAAATATCAGCGTTTGTTTGATTTTTTCTATTGGAAAGCAGTTTTTGTTAAAAATCTGAGATTAATTTGTGTCTATTAGAGTTCTCTCAAGAATTCATTAAATTTCTCATTTGGTTGAATTCCTTTAGGGTCTTTTGCATATTCAGGTTTGATACCTGCAACAAAGTACATGTCTATTGCTCCTTTGTTTTTGGCTTCTATTTTACCTCTGTGCTGACAAATAAAATAATCTTTGATAAATTCATACGTTGTTCCTGAAATGTTCACCATTCCGACTGCTCCCGACGATTCCATTCTGCTGGCAATGTTCACGGTGTCTCCCCAGATGTCATAGGCAAATTTCTTTCTTCCCACAACTCCGGCAACCACTTCTCCTGTGTGAATTCCTAGCCTTAGTTCCCATGTTGGCTTGTCTTCACGAAGGCGCTGGATATAATCTTCATTCATGAAATTTTGTATTTGCAATGCGGCTAAAACAGAATCAAAAGGATGACTCTTGTTTCTAATGGGAAGTCCACCAACACACATGTATGAATCGCCAATTGTTTTAATTTTTTCTAGGAAATACTGTTCCGTAATGTCATCAAATTTTACAAAATATTCATGTAATTGTGTTACGATTTCTTTTGGATTTAATTTCTCACATGCTTTCGTAAACCCCTTGAAGTCAGTAAACATAACGGATACACGTTTGTAGCTCCGTGGCTCGGCAAATCCTTTCGATTTTAGCTCTTCGGCTGTTTCAATAGGTAAAATATTTAACAATAAGTTGTCTGATTTTTCTTTTTCTTTTTTGATTTGCTCTTCAGCCTGCTTTATCTTTGTAATATCTGTATCAATGGCAACAAGCTGTTTGAGATTGCCTTCTTTTGTATAAATGGGCGTAAGGGTTGTTTGTATCCAGATTCTTTTTCCATCTTTTGTTTTGCTTTCGGCATCATATACAACAGATTTCTTCTCATTAAAACACTCATTTAATATTTTGCCGATGTCTTTGAAATTGCTCGTGAATGTTATATGTTGCCCAAACAGTAGTTTGAAATCTTCCTTATCATAACCATAGAGTTTATGAAATCCTTCGTTTACCCATTGTATGCGACATTCACTATCGGCAATCATCACTGAATTTCCGGTTTCACTGGCAACGATGGAGAGTTTCTCAAGTTCTTTATTTATCTCTTCAAGTTTATGCTTCTGATCCTGTAATAGGTGTGCCTGATTCTCTACAACTTGTTTTTCTTGATTCAGTAATGCAGTACGAATTTGAACTTTTTCCTCTAATTGTCTGTTAGCTTTCTTGAGGTAACGGTATCGGGCTTTGACAAAGAAAAATAAAGTAGCTGAAATAAAAATTATACAGATAGATATAAACCACCAGGTGAGCCAAAAGGGAGGCTTCACAATAAGTTTCATCATTGCGGGCAGTTTGTTCCACACACCATCATTGTTGCACGATCTTACTTTGAATGTGTATTCGCCATTTGGAATATATGTGTAGATGGCTGATATTTGTTGTGCTGTAATTGGCGACCATGTTTTGTCATACCCTTCAAGTATCCATTGATATTTTACTTTATCTGGCGATTTAAGGTCTATACCAATAAAATCAAATGTAATATGATTTTTATCGTGTGGAAGTGTCAATTCCTGAGGAATTTTGTAATCATTACCTCCTTCGGAATAGCTTGCCCAATTAATGGTTTCAGAGAAAATTTTTATGCCGCAAATTCTTATATTTGGTTCAATAGAGCTTGGTAAATCAGCTAATGCGTCATATCGCGAAACACCTTTAACTGTGGCAAACCAAAGATATCCATTGTGATCTTCAATAGCTCCGTTAAGTGTTGACTCAATTCCTCGGTAACCCTCATCTTTGCTGTATGTTTTCACTAAAGGCTGCTTCCTGTTGGTAAGAAAAATCCTGTTAATGCCTTTTTCTGAACCCGCCCAAATGTATCCTTTAGAATCTGTTAGCAGGAAAAAAATATTATTTGAATTAAGGCCGTCTTTTTGTGTATAAGCTTTTATAAACTTTCCGTCGAATTTGCAGATACCACCACCATATGTGCCAAACCAGATATTTTCTTCCTGATCTTGTGTGATAGATAATACCTGTTCGTTGCTAAGCCCAAATTTTTTGGAAATATTCATTATGTTGTTTTCGCCTATTTTTTTATTTTCAACAATTTGTTGTGCTGTGCAGGTATTAAAAATCATATCAACACCTTTGTCTTGTGTCCCAATAAAAATATTTCCTTTTTTATCTTGAAAAACAAAATAAATCAGGTTTGAGCTCAATCCTTCTTTTTTTGAAATTACTGTAAATTTTTTTCCATCAAAAATATTTAAACCGCCACCCAATGTGCCTAAAAATAAATATCCATTTACGTCCTGCATGATTGAATAAATCATGTTTGAACTTAATCCATTTTCTGTGTTATATGTAACAAAACGTTTTCCGTCATACATACTCGCACCGCTACCTTTTGATCCAAACCAGATATTCCCTTTGTTGTCTTGTAGCATGCTGTATATTACATTTGAACACAAGCCGTCTTTTGTGGTAAAGTAGGTAAATTTTTTACCATCGTACCGACATACGCCATCTCCGTACGTGCCAAACCATAGATTTTTTTTTGAATCTTCCATGATTGACATCACAATGTTGCTGGGAAGCCCGTCTTTTGCTGTGAAGTGAACAAAACGGTCGCCGTCATACTTAAATATTCCGCTTTTTTCTGTTCCAATCCATACGTTCATTGTCCTGTCAACAAGAATAGTTGTTACATTGTCATTGTCTAGCCCGTTCGTATTATTGTAATAGATATACTCTTTCCCTGTGAACTTCGACACACCTGCATCGGAGGTTCCAAACCAGATATTTCCTTTTTTCTCGGTAACTACAGATGTTATATTGTTGCTAGAAATCCCGTTGGTTTTGTCATATTTTGTAAAGTTGTTATCTTTATATTTGTACACGCCATTGCCGGTTGCAATCCAAATATTTTTAAACAGGTCGTTGTATATTGCATTGATTTTATTGTTGCATAAACCATTTTCAGCAGTGTAATGTTTTGTCTTTCCCTCGGCATACACATATACACCTAACTCATTTGTTCCAATCCAAAGTTTGCCGCTTTGATCTACAAGCAGCGCTTTAATGGTTATATCGGGCTTATCTGTTGTAAATATTACTTTAACAAATCTTTCATCTTTAAAAACAAATAAGCCTTTTTTTTCTGTTCCAAAAAATAAATCACCTGTATTATTTTTGGCGATTGCGTTTACTGATACGCTTTGCAATCCATTAGCAGATCCATATTTCGTGAACTTTTCGCCATCAAACATACAAACAGATCCTTCGCTTGTGCCAACCCAAATATTGTTATGATTATCTTCGCAGATTGCCTTCACATGGTTATCTGATAAACCATTTTCTGAAGTGTAGTTTGTGAATTTTATACCATCAAATCTGCTTAAACCGCCGTTTGTACCTATCCATAAATATCCTTTCGAATCTTCAAGCATAGCATTCACCTGCGATTGGAGAAGCCCTTGTTCAATAGAGTAGTTTGTGAAGTTATATTGCTGTGCAAAAACAATCCCGGTAAAACTGTAGAGTATGATTACAACGACCAGAATTATTCTCATAGATTGTTACGCATGTTCATTTGACTGCAAACGTAATTTATTTTTTTGTATATGCAAAATCTCACTTTGTGTTAAAACACCTATTACTTTTAGACTATCTGTATGTCAACCACTTTATGGATTCCCTCCAAATACAATGATTTGATTTGAAAAGCTTAAATTTGTGGGTTTCATTATTTACAATAAATTTGTATAAAAATTTTAAAACATTTTATTGATGAGCATTCAGTCAAAATATAGCCCGGCAGAAACGGAAGATAAGTGGTATCAATACTGGCTTAAGGAAGGTCTATTTCAATCTACACCAGATGCGAGAATCCCTTATAGTATTGTGATTCCACCACCAAACGTTACAGGTGTTTTGCACATGGGGCATATGCTAAATAATACAATTCAAGATGTTTTGGTACGAAGGGCACGAATGCAGGGGAAAAACGCTTGCTGGGTTCCTGGTACTGATCATGCATCTATTGCAACTGAAGCGAAAGTAGTGGCAAAGCTCAAAGCTGAAGGGATTGATAAATCAAAACTCTCACGTGAGGATTTTCTTAAACATGCTTGGATTTGGAAGGAAAAACATGGGGGAATTATTCTTGAACAATTGAAAAAGCTTGGTGCTTCTTGCGATTGGAATCGTACAAGCTTTACAATGGATAAAAACTATTCTGAAAGTGTGATTGATGTTTTTATTGATCTGTATAAAAAGGGTTATATCTATCGTGGTGTTCGCATGGTAAACTGGGACCCGCAGGCACTTACGGCTGTATCGGACGAAGAGGTGATTTATAAAGAAGTACACTCCAAGCTGTATTATGTGAAATATATTATTGAGGGATCAAAAGATTTTATTACTGTTGCAACCACCAGGCCTGAGACGATCCTTGGTGATACTGCTGTGTGTGTGCATCCTGATGATGAACGATATGCGCATCTGAAAGGGAAAAATGTTATTGTCCCCCTTATAAATAGGGTTGTTCCGTTGATTTTTGATGAATATGTTGATCGGGAATTTGGTACTGGTGCGTTGAAAATCACACCTGCTCACGATATAAATGACTATACTATTGGGCTAAAATATAATTTGCAAATTATTGATATTTTCAATGATAATGGTACTCTGAACGAGAAAGCCCTGATGTTTGTCGGTAAAGATAGGTTTGAGGTTAGGAGACTTATTGTAGAAGAGCTTGAGCAAAAAGGTTATATTGCTAAAATAGAGGATTATCTGAATAAAGTAGGTTATTCTGAAAGAACTGATGCAGTAATTGAACCCAAACTATCTGTTCAATGGTTTGTGAAGATGAAAGATCTCTCGTCACCGGCACTTGAAAATGTGTTGAATAAAAAAATTAAAATATATCCTGAAAAATATATTAATACGTATCGGCACTGGATGGAAAATGTCAAAGATTGGTGCATCTCTCGTCAGCTATGGTGGGGACATCGAATCCCTGCATTTTATGCACCTGATGGCACTATTGCTGTGGCAAAAACAAAAGAAGAAGCCTTCGAACAATTCAAAATTCAAAATTCAAAATTCAAAATTGAAGATATTCGTCAGGATGAAGATGTGTTAGATACTTGGTTCTCTTCTTGGCTATGGCCGATTTCTGTGTTTGAAGGGATTACTAAACCCAATAATGCTGATATTAAATATTATTACCCTACAGATGTACTTGTAACTGCACCTGAAATTTTGTTTTTTTGGGTTGCCAGAATGATTATAGCCGGATATGAATATATGCACGAATTGCCTTTTCATGAGGTTTATCTAACAGGAATAGTGCGCGATAAACTTGGTCGCAAAATGTCAAAATCTTTAGGTAATTCTCCTGATCCAATCGAATTAATTAAAAAGTATGGTGCCGATGGGGTTCGTGTGGGGATGCTTTTATGCTCCCCTGCCGGCAATGATCTCCCTTATGATGATAATCTTCCTGAGCAAGGTCGGAATTTTGCTAATAAAATATGGAATGCATTTCGGCTTGTTAAATCTTGGGAAATAAGTGAGTCTATTGTGCAACCTGCTTATGCTGCAATCTCGGTTGAATGGTTTCAAAATAAATTAGCACAGACCATCACTTTGATTAATGACCATTTTTCAAAGTATAGATTGTCGGAAGCACTGATGACCACATATCTCCTTTTTTGGGATGAGTTTTCTGCATGGTATCTTGAAATGGTTAAACCTGATTATCAGTCGCCAATTGATAAAAAAACATATGAAGCAACAGTCAGATTTTTTGAGTCACTGATGTTGCAATTGCATCCATTTATGCCTTTTCTTACAGAAGAAATCTGGCAAGCTTTATATTCCAGAACTGATGGAGAAAGTATTATGATTGCTCCATTGCCAAAGGCTTTAATGTGCAATGATTTGATTGTAACTCAATTTGAAATAGTAAAGGAAGTGGTTAGCAATGTTAGAACAATTCGCAAAGAGAAAAATATTCCTTTTAGAAACTCGCTCACTCTGTTTGTAAAATCCAGTGATGCCATCTATGACGATTATTTTTCCGATGTAGTAAAAAAGTTATGTAATTTGTTGTCTATTGAGCAAACTTCAGGGAAAGTTGATGGTGCCTCAACATTTATGATTAACACTTCTGAATATTATGTCCCACTAGGAGATTTAATCGATGTTGCCGGAGAAATTAAAAAATTAAAAGAAGAACTTATTTATCAGCAAGGATTTCTTACCGCTGTTGAAACTAAATTATCAAATGAACGTTTCGTAAAAAATGCACCTGAACAAGTTGTAAATATTGAAAGAAATAAAAAAGCTGATATAGAAACAAGAATTAAAGCTATTGAAGAGAGGATTGAAAGCCTGCAATCGTAGAGTGGATTCTTTAAAATAAAAAAGCGCAATAAATTTGCGCTTTTTTTGTTCCGGTTCATGAGTATTACTGCACTACAAATTTTTGCACCAGCACTTTGTTCGACAAAGTAAGTTTTAGTAGGTAATTACCCTTTTGAAAACCGCTTATATCAATAGGTAAATCAACAATTGAACTTCTGTTTATAAAATTCTTACTGCAAACTGTTTGCCCTAACAGGTCTAGTATTTCAATTGAAAAAGTTTTGTTTAATTCTTTGTTAAAGTGAAGCATAAGCTTGTCAGAAACAGGGTTTGGATAGATATTAAAATAGTTATTTGTTTCAAGTATATTAATGTCATTTAAAAGTAGGTCAACATTAATAACATCAGTTGTTGAACAATTAAATTCATTCCAGACGGTCAAAGAAAAAGCATAGGAATTGGGTGTAAGTTGTGAGCCATAGACTGTGTAATTCTGTGAGTTAATGCTACCATTCCATAAATAGGTTGTATAGCCGACCGGACCTGCAATAAATAAGGTGTCTCTAGTTGTAATTGTAGTATCATTAGGCAATTGAAACACAGGTACAGGCTTAATTTCAACAAAAACAGTATCTGTGGATGTACAGCCACCGGGTGCAGTAATCACCAGAAAATATGTTCCGGTTTGTGTTACTTCTAGTGTTTGTGTGGGAGCTAATCCATTGTTCCAATTATACGTTGCAGCAGCAATACCTGCATCAAGGATGTGGCTTCCGCAAGCAACCGTATCGTGCCCAAGGTTAAGGGGTAACACCGTATTTACTGAAACGCTTACGGTATCACTACCATAGCACGAAAAGCTGTTCCATGCTTCAAGAATAAATGTGCCGGCTGTGTCAACAACAATTGACGGTGTATAAGCCATTGTGCCGTTCCAATGATAAAGTATAAAACTACCTGAAGTTAATATCACGGAATCGCCCTGACATAATGCAACATTATTCCCTAAATCCACAATGGCTTTGGGGTTTACTGTAAGCTCTGCTGAATTTGTTGAAATTGTGCCACAATTATTCATCACATCACAATAGTATGTTCCTGAATTTGATTCTGAAAGATTTGTGAAATATATAAGTGGGAGTGTTTCATTGTTAACTGCGGCACCATTTTGATACCACTGATAGGTAAGTGCGCCGCCGGTTCCTGAAATCTTGTATGACGCTGTGTCTCCGGCACATCTTGTTTTATTTTGTATGGTTGAATATATAGTTGGTTGCTCATTGATAATCAGGTTTACAGGCTGACTTGTAACATCTCCACAAAGGTTATATACTTGACAGGAATATGTGCCGACATCAATGGAGGCAAGCCCTGAAATTGTGAGTGAAGAATTTGTTGCATTCCCAATTTGAACATCATTTTTTAACCAATGATAATTGAGTGGGGCAGCACCAGTTGCTTCTACTGTAAATGTTGCACTTCCTCCAACACATTCTGTTAATCCTTGTGGATTTACATCTATTCGTGGCAAAGCGTCCACTGTCACTGATACCTGAATGCTTGTATCGATGCCACATATATTATTTATGTAGCAAATATAATTTCCTGCATCAGCTAGGGTTGTGGGATCGATTGTTAAATCCGGAGTATTAGAATTTGCAACAGTTTGTCCGTTATGTGTCCATTGGTAGGTAAGCGGTTCAGAGCCTTGTGCTTGTAATGGCAAGGATAAAACGGATGCTTCACAAACGGTGCTGTTTGATGGAGAAACTACAATTTGAGGAGATGTTTTTACTACAAGTATGGCTGTATCTGTAAGGGTTTGGCTGCACATATTTGTTATCATACATGTATAAATGCCGGCATCTCCTTCAGTTATGTTTGAAATAGAGAGATTGCCGGTTGATTCGTTTGTAATATCAGCACCTTGCCAACGCCATTGGTAAAAAAGAGGATCTTCACCCGATGCTTTTGTTGAGAAAGAAACAGTATCTCCTACACATCTAATTCTGCCTTGAGGCTGTGTGTTAATTGTTGGAGATAATTTAATATGCAGGTGGACCGTATTGGTTGTTATTGTGTCACACATGTTCGATATTTTGCAATAAATTACACCTTCATTTGCAGGGTTTGTGTTGTTAACAGTTTGCACGTTACTAGTATTGCCGGTGTTTAATCCATTAAAATACCAATGATAATAGATTGGTGTAGTTCCAATGGCTGTTGTTACAAATGTGATAGTGTCGTGTGTGCATACGCTAGTGTCAGTGGGCTGTGCCGTAATTGTTGGGGCAGATTTGGTAGATAATCCTACGGAAATGGAGTTTGTGGAGTCGCAGCTATTCCAGACTGCACACGTGTAAACCCCTTCATCAGCTAATGATACATTTGATACCGTTAATGTGCTTGCATTTCCGCCTGTTATTGGGTTACCATCTTTCTTCCACTGATAATTTACTGCTGTGCCGGTTGTATAAATATTAAATGTTGCATTGCTACCAATACACACTACCTGATTTACCGGTTCGTAATAAATTGTGGCAGGCAATTTTACAGTGAGCGTTGCTGAATCACTTATTATTGCACCACAAGCATTTTTTACTGTACAGATATAGATACCATCATCAGCTTGCATTCCTGACCCAATTGCATATACATTCGAAATGGCATTTGAAATAAGTGTATCATCTCTTGTCCATGTGTATTCAACATATGAGCCGGTTGCAGCGACCGACAATATAGCGATTTCTCCTGCACAAATAGTTTGTGATTGTGGTTGTGCCGTGATAGTAGGAACTGTAGTAGCTATTTTTACATGCGCTGTGTCTGTTGTTGCTATTCCTGAGGCATTCGTAACCTCGCAAACATAGCCTGCTTCATCAGTTATAGCCAAAGTAGTAAAATTGAGTGTTGCCGAATTTTGTCCATTTAGATTTACTCCATTTTTTTTCCATTGATATGAAAGTGGTTGTGAGCCTGAAGCTGTTACGTTTAAGTCACCGGAGCTGCCAACGCATTTAATAAAACCAATAGGTTGAAAGGTGATTTGTGGGGCTACTTGTGCAAAAAGACTGATTTGAAAAAGTAAACAAATAGTGAAGAAGTAGAATTTATTCATTGTATGATTTTTATGGATTAACAAATTTACGCACAATTATCGAAATTTCAAAAATCGAGTTCAACTAATACAGGGCAATGATCGGAATGTACGATATCTTTAAGGATAGATGCGTTCTTTAGCTTATTTTGGAGTGGTTTGCTTGCAATGTGGTAATCTATTCTCCATCCCATGTTTCGCACTCTTGAACCAGCTCTGTAGCTCCACCAACTGTATTGGTTAGGTGCTTTATTAAATTCTCTGAAAGAATCAACCAATCCGCAAGCTAAATATTGATCAAACCAGTCTCTTTCTTCGGGCAGGAAACCTGAAACTTCTTCGTGCAATTCAGGATTGTTTATGTCAATTGGTTTGTGGCAAATATTATAGTCGCCCGACACAATAAGATTTGGTCTTTCGACTATCAATTGCTTAATGTGCAGCATCATATCATATAAATAATTCATCTTAAAATCTTGCCTTGCATCTCCTGATGTGCCTGAAGGGAAATATGAATTAACAAGTGTTAGATCACCAAAATCAGCTCTGATATACCTTCCTTCAAAATCATAGTTTTGAATACCCATTCCTTTTATTACCTGATCGGGCTTCTCTTTTGACAATATTGCAACACCGCTATATCCTTTCTTTTCTGCCGGAAACCAGTAATTATGATACCCAATTTCTGTAAATTTATTTTTATCAAATTGGTCTTCATTTGCCTTGATTTCCTGTAGGCAGATAATATCAGGTGATTCATGCTGTAGCCAGTCAATAAATCCTTTGCTTATGGCAGCCCTGATACCATTGACATTATATGATATGATTTTTCTTGCCATGAAATAATTTTTTTGGCAAACCTAATGGTTTTATTGTAATTTTGCAATGAAGCCGCAGGGTAAAAAGACGTATTTTACCAACAATGTTTCAGCCGGATCAGTAAGCAATTCTAAAAATATTGCTTTCAGATAAGTGTACGAACCTTATTTTTTTATTAGGATTGCTTCAAATGAAGTCAATGCAGAACCACTTTCGTGAAAGTAACATCTGTGGCTCTGAAAAATCCTAACCCACCATTGCTGACATTCCCAATAATATTTGCCGGAGGACCGCTAAACATGCCGCCGCCACCGCCACTTTGAACTTCAATGATTAGCGCATTAATAAAAGTAAAAAATTCTCTGGTAATAGATTGTGTTGCCACCATTACAGTATCATTTGGTACGGCATTTATAACAAACATAGTCATTCCGGCTACGTAATTCCCATTTACAAGGGCATCATCAGTAAAAATATTTTTCCCCATGGTATCAGTCATGAGTTTTCCGTTTTGATAATAATCCCACAGGTAAAAATCGTCAATCGTTGGATTTTCCTGACCATAGCCATTTATTTTATAATATGTACCACCTTCTTTCAACCGATACATCTGCATTTCCATTCTGGAGGGAGTGAATTTTTCATAAGTAATAGAATCAAGATTCATTGTTTTTTTCATTGGGGAAGTGGCCTCAAACGACTTTGTTGCACCTTCTAAAACAACACTCTCGATTTTTAGGGTATAGTTTTTCCCCACAACACCTCTTACTTTGTTGGCAGTACAATAAATGCCGGATTGTGGGGGATTTTCTGTAAGGAGCATAAGTGTATCTTCATTCGAGATTGTAACAACAGCTCCTGAAACTACCGGAGCTTTTTCGTTCGCAAAATAGCTGCTGGTTTTGGACAGTGTTACAGTTTGAATTTTATATTCACTGGTAAAATTACCCTCTACAACAATTCTGGTATAGGTATCATCGAGTTTAATATTTATTTTCTGTTTGCATCCAGATAAAATTGATATTATTACAATCAGGATAAATATATATTGTATTCGTTTCATGTTATGTTATTTTTAAAAATGGAAGTTATATGTAATTGCAGGAATTATCGGGAAATATATCTTGTATGCTTCAATTACGTTCGGATCAATTTTACTTGGTTGAAAAGAAATCATAAAAGGATTTTTTCTGTTATATGCATTATATGCAGAGATATTTAACGAACTGGTAACTTTGTCCCATAGTTTTTTCTTAAAGTCATATGTTATTCCTACATCAAGCCGGTGATAATTTTCCATACGATAAGCATTTCTTTCAGTATAAACAGGGGCAATGAGGTTTCCGTATGTGAACCTGCCGGTAGGAAAAGTAACAGGGTTTCCGCTAGCAAATACCCACGTTGCTGAAACAGAAAGCCGATCTGTAATTTGATAATTAGATACTATAGAAATACTATGTGTTTTATCGTATGGCGCAGGATACCAATTACCGTTATTTATCTCTTTAACTTTTCTCATCGTTTTAGAGTATGTATAAGAAATCCATCCATTTAATTTTCCAATCTGCTTTCTTAAAAGTATTTCAACACCGTAAGAATTAGCAAGTCCGACCCGAATCTCTCCTTCAAGTTTCGGATTTAATAAAATCTGTGCGTGGTCTTTAAAATCCACTTGGTTTTGCATTTCCTTGTAATATACTTCAACAGATGCCTCAAACATGTTATTCTTAAAATTTCTGAAATATCCTAAAGAACCCTGATCTGCAATTTGGGGTGCAATATTGGGTGTGGAAGGTATCCAAACGTCCAATGGCAGACCGGCAGTTGAATTTGATGCCAGATGTAAATATTGTTTAGTTCGTGTATAACAACCCTTGATTGACGATATTTCAGACAACAAAAAAGAGAATGTTGCCCTAGGTTCAAGACCATTGTATGTCTTAAAAATCTTGCCTTTTTCGTAAACTGTGGAATCTATAGATCTATAGTTTTGATCGAAATTATATATTGTAGCTTTTCCCACATCCTGAAAAACAGAAAACCGCAATCCATAACTTAGAGAAAGCAATGCGTTTACTTTTTGCTCATTACTCACAAATACAGCATGCTCAAGGGCACTTATATAAGGAACTTCTAATTTATTAAAAATGGACTGACCCCCTGTGCCCTCCATAATCCCGGGTTTAAAAATATGATAAATGGATGTTGCTCCGAACTTGAGCATATTATTAGTATTTAAAAAATAACCAAAATCAGCTTTTATGCTTTTATCCTGCATGCTGGAGGTCCACTTGAAACTCTGGATTGGATCTCCTTCCATTCCTAATAAATAATCGTAATTACTGAATAGGAATGTGAAATTTGAGAATAGTTTTTCAGAAAACAAATGGTTCCATCGGGCAGTGGCAGTCTGGTTTCCCCAACTGAATATTACAGGCGTACCCATGCTGATTTTAAAAACATCACGTCCTAAATATCCTGAGAGGAACAGCCTATCTTTATCACTTATGGTGTAATTAATTTTTGCATTCATATCATAAAAATATATTGAACTTTTCCTGAGTTCTTTGTCTTTAGCAAAAGGAAGGAATACATCTAAATAAGTTCGCCTGCCTGATAACATGAAAGAACATTTATCTTTTATTATTGGCCCTTCAAGGGTTAACCTGCTTGAGATCGTGCCTAACCCTCCAGTGCCGCTGAATTGTTTCTGGTTGCCATCTTTCATCCTGACATCTAGTAAAGACGATAGTCTGCCACCATATTCAGCAGGAATATCACCCTTATATAATTTCACATCTTTCACGGCATCGTTGTTAAATACAGAGAAAAATCCCATCAGGTGAGAAGCGTTATACACAGTTGATTCGTCAAGTAAAATCAGGTTTTGATCTGCAGAGCCTCCACGCACGCTGAACCCAGACGATCCCTCGCCCATGGTTTGCACTCCCGGCAATAGTTGAACCGCTTTTATCACATCAACTTCCCCCATCAACGCAGGGATTCTTTGAATTGCTTTTGCATCAAGTTTTACAACGCTCATCTCTGTTTTGGTTATATTTTCATTCTGTTTTTCACCTGTAATAGTTACTTCAGCGGTCATTTTACTTTGCTCTTCAATCTCTATATTAATTGTAACATTCTCTGTTAATTTAATCTTTTTCTCAATTGGCGCATATCCAACAAAAGAATATACTAAAGTGTAATTTCCAGGCTCAAGACTGATTGAATAAAACCCATATGCATTGGTAGCTACTCCTGTTTTGTTTTCTTTTACAAGAATATTTGCACCGATCAGTTCTTCTCCGTTTTTTTTATCTTTTACACGACCACTCACAGTTATTTTTTTCCCGGTAATTGTAGTATTTGCAGTAATTGTAGATGTGCTGAACATCGTAATCAGAAGCAGTATCGAAAAAAATTGTAGTTTCATTTTTGATATAAAAATTTTGTACTCGGCAAATTTGGTTTGAATATTTATCTTTTAAAAATATTTTTCGTCGAATTGCGGATTATTTCCGATAAATTAAAATATTTGTGTCTAGTATAAAAGCTTTTTTTGCCACTAAAACATGAGTCCACTCCGAAAAGTCTTTTAACCCCTAAATCCCCTAAAGGGGACTTTAAAGGCACACTGATTTTCAGCGATTTCCCTTCAGGGATCAAGGGCAAAAAATCGCTGGAAAATATTTTTTGGACTTTTCGGAGAGGGCTCAAACATCAAACTTTAAACTTCAAACATCAAACTTAATTTTTATTTAATATTTTTACCAGATAATTTTTCATTACAGATTGAGTTCATTCAAAGATGAAAATTTCAGTTGTCATAGTTAATTATAATGTCAAACATTTCTTGGAGCAATGCTTGTATTCTGTGTTGAAATCAGCACAAGGAATGGATGTTGAAATTTTCGTGGTTGATAATAATTCGGTTGATGGCTCTTGTTGTATGATTCGTGAAAAGTTTCCACAGATTAAGCTTATTGAAAACAAAAAAAATACTGGTTTCTCATATGCAAACAATCAGGCAATCAGGCAATCATCGGGTGAGTATATATTGCTGTTGAATCCTGATACCGTTATTGAGGAGTGTACGCTCACTTATGTTGTTAAATTTATGGATTCGCATCACGATGCAGGTGGGCTTGGCGTGAAGATGATTGATGGTAAAGGGCGTTTTCTGCCTGAATCAAAACGTGGATTTCCCACTCCGGCTGTGGCTTTTTATAAAATATTTGGTTTGTCTAAATTGTTTCCGAAATCAAAAATTTTTGGGCGTTATCATTTGGGATTTCTGAATAAAGATGAAATACACGAAATAGATGTGCTGGCAGGTGCTTTTATGTTGATACGAAAGGAAACACTTGATAAAACCGGTTTACTGGATGAGGCTTTTTTTATGTATGGCGAAGATATTGATTTATCATACAGAATTACAAAAGCTGGTTATAAAAACTATTATTATCCGAAAACAACAATTATTCACTATAAAGGCGAAAGCACAAAAAAAAGTAGTGTTAACTATGTAATAGTATTTTATCATGCTATGATTATTTTTGCAAAAAAACACTTCTCTGAAAGAAATGCAAAAACTTTTTCATTACTAATAAATCTAGCGGTATATTTTCGTGCATTTCTTGCAATTGCAACTCGATTTATTAAGGCTGCATTAATCCCCATGATTGACGCATCCCTTATTTTTATTGGTTTCTTTCTGTTAAAACCATTGTGGGAAAATTATAAATTTTCAGGTCAAGGCTATTACCCCCCGGAATATTTAAAATTTGTAGTTCCGGTTTATATGTTGGCATGGCTTGCATCAATATTTTTTTCGGGTGGGTACGATAAGCCTATTAAGCTCGGAAAAATTACGAGAGGAATTCTTGTTGGAACGCTCGTAATCCTTGTTTTTTATTCTTTATTAAGTGAGAAATTTAGATTTTCGCGTGCTCTAATACTGATAGGTACCGCCTGGACTTATTGCGCTGTAATTATGTTCAGGATATTTTTGCATTTCTTAAAAATTAATAATTATAGCCTAAATACTAGCCTGAAAAAACGAGTTGTAATTGTTGGACAAAAAGAAGAAATTATTCGAATCAAATCATTACTCAGTCAGACAGAAGCAAACCCCGTTATTGTGGGTGCTGTAAGCCCTGAAATGGAAGGAACAGATGCTTTTTTTATAGGAGAGCAGAAACAAATTAGTGAAATTATAAAGATTAACAATATTGATGAAATTATTTATAGTGCGAAAGATGTATCTTCACAATCCATTATAAAAAATATGCTGGATATAACTCGTAGTGTTGATTATAAAATCGCATCACCCAACAGCATTTCGGTTATTGGCAGCAACTCTATTGATACCGCAGGAGACTTATATACATTGAATTTGAATGTGATTACAAAAACAGATAACAAGCGAAATAAACGATTACTTGATGTGATTTTTGCTATTGCATTCCTGGGATTAAGTCCTGTCCTTATTTTTATTATTAACAAAAAAACAGGTTTGTTTTCAAATATTTTTTCAGTTCTTTTTGGCTTTTCTTCTTGGGTTGGTTATAATACAGAAAATGGAATACCGTCATATGGTTTACCCAAAATAAAAAAAGGAATATTATATCCAATTGTTAATTACCATACTTCGAATGAAAATATTGAAAAGATTAATATAGAGTATGCTAAAAATTATATGATTTATAATGATTTGGTTATAATTTTTAAAAACATAAAAAATATAGGGAAATAAAAGATACTATTTTCTTTTAAATATTTTTATATTTAACCCCTTAAAATTAACACAATGCACCCGTTTATTATTGCACTTTTCTTGGTTTTATATGTCTCTTTTGTCTCGGCACAGGAGAATCAAGATAGTACAGTCAGTGTTTCAAATATGAAGGTTTCAAATCCAGGGAGTCCTGTAAATTCTGCTTTTGATGACTACAATCCGATTGTTTCTTCTGATGAATCAATTATGGTTTTTTCTTCGCGAAGGGCAGATTCTAACTCAGACAAAAAGAGTAGGTCTGATATTTATATCACGCATAAAATAAATGGAGAATATGGAAATCCTGAAAAAATCAGCAAGAACATTAATGGTGATTTCGATAATTTCGTTGCAGGATTATCACACGATGGCACACAACTTTTCATATGCAGAAATGATAACGGCAATAAAAATCTTTACATGAGCTCTTTTGTTGATAAAATCTGGACGAAACCGGTTAAGCTTAGTTCAAATATAAATTCGCCAGCCGACGAGACTTCTGCATCGTTGTCAGTTGATGGTAGCATACTGTATTTTTCCAGTAATCGACCGGGTGGGAGTGGGGGTTTTGATATATATGCTTCTAAAAAGCTGCCTAATGGGGAATGGGGTGAAGCTCAAAACATAGGCTCAGCCATTAATTCAAAAGCTGATGAAATTGCTCCGTATATTCACACCGATGAAAATACATTGTTTTTTTCGTCTAATGGACATGCAGGGTTGGGTGGTTTTGATATTTTTTTTAGTTCATTAATTGATGATGATAAATGGTCTGAGCCATTTAATTTCGGAGCCCCTGTTAATAGTAGCTCTGATGATATTTTTTATACACCCACAGCGGAAAGTAAACGTGCATGGTTTTGCTCGAACCGATCAGGAGGAATGGGTGGCACAGATATTTATATGATTGCTGCAACAAATACATCAAAATTACTCACTGCAATAAGTGGCTTTGTTTTACTCCAAAATTCAACTCTCGCTGAAAATGTTGAGATAACTCTAACCGACAATGATACAAAAGAAATGATCGGTAAATATATCCCGAATCCTCAAACAGGTAAATTTTTAATTATTATTGCTCCACGCAAAAGTCATGTGATGCTATGTGAAGCTCCCGGCTATTTCCCTTATATAGCAAATATAGCTGTTTCTCGTAAAACTGCCTATCAGGAATCTGAATCAGTTGTTAATATTGACACTGTTAAGCTTTTTAAAGACTACCAATTTTATTCATTCGATTTCCTTGATGCAGATACCGCAGTTAGTCCAAAGGCTGAAACAAAACTTGAGGCACTTTTAGATTTTTTACGAAGCTCAACTGCCAATGTTGAATTTGTTGGAAACTCGTCTAATCTTTCAACACAAAGAATTAAATATTTTGTGAATTTTTTTAAAAAATCAGGCATTGCTGAAAACAGATTAGGTGCAAATTATTTAGTTGCTGATAAAAAAAACAAAATTGAAATAATTATTTATAATAAATCTTTTGAAGTTGAATTTTCCACCTTTATGAAAGGCAAAAAGTACTTGCTGCAAAAATAAATGTAACCAAAAATAATTTTTTTATATATTTGCTTTTCTTAAATTAAATATGAAATTGAAAATAATAATCAACTTTATG
>JAVHQG010000121.1:0-19924 GCA_036171035.1 Bacteroidales bacterium | reverse complement strand
TTAGATTATAGGCAGCAGCTTTTAGTGCTTTCTTTTGAATTTTGTTGCTCATCAATTGAAAAACTGCAAAATATCCGGCAGCATTGTATAGGAAAACAATAGCAAGAAATATATGAAGTATCTTTTTCAATCTACATGTGGTTTTTTAGTTTTTATTCTTAAAAAAAATAGACCAATAAATGTTATCAGCCCATTTAAAATTAGAAGTTCAAATCCGAACTTGTAACCATTGAACAGCAGTTCAGAATTGATATTGATGATGTGGCAAAGGATTGGGGAAGCAAGTGCCACATATGGCACAAACCGATCCTTAACAGCAAACTTAGTGAATAGCCCAAAGCTGTATAAGCCAAGTAATGGACCATAAGTGTAGCCGGCAATAGTAAATAATTTATCTATTACAGCTTTATCATTCATACTGCGGAAAATTATTATAAAAATCAGGAGAATAATTGCAAATCCAATATGGGTCATATGCCTGATTCTTGTTTTTTTTTCTTCAGTAAGATTCCTTTTTTGTAGATTGATAATATCAATGCAAAATGCTGTTGTAAGTGACGTGAGTGCTCCATCTGCGCTAGGGTATGCGGCAGAAATAAGTCCGATTAGAAAAACAATTCCTGCAATTGGACTCAAATATTGTAGGGCAACTGCCGGGAAAATATCGTCGGTTTTTGCTATTTGAATGCCTTTGTGTGCTGCGTAAAATAGAAGTATTGCACCAAGTATAAGAAATAAAAAATTAACAAAAACGAGTATGAGGCTGAACGAAAACATGTTTTTCTGTGCTTCTTTCAACGACTTACAACTGAGATTTTTTTGCATCATTTCCTGATCAAGCCCTGTCATTACAATAGTTATAAACATTCCACTGAAAAATTGTTTGACGAAAAATCTTTTATCATGCCAGTCGGTATTTATGATATGATAAGAATCGCTGTTAAATACTTTTGTCAGCATTCCTGAAACGCTAAAATTAAGCTCTTTTGATATAAAAATAATTGAGAGTACAACAGCCAGTAACATAAAGGTTGTTTGAAGCGTATCCGTCCAAATGATGGTTTTGATACCTCCTTTAAAAGTATATAAAATAATGAGCGCAATAAAAATAAATACGGTGATAAAAAAGGGAACATTCCAAGCATCAAACACAAAAACTTGTAGCACATTTACAACCAGAAACATTCGCAATGATGCCCCAATGGTGCGTGATAGGATAAAAAATGATGATCCCGTTTTGTACGAGAACATCCCATAACGTTGTTCCAAATATGAATAAATTGAGGTAAGGTTTAATCTGTAGTAGAGTGGGAGTAGAACGGTTGCAATTATCAAATATCCGAACAGATACCCAAATACAACCATCATGTAAGAGAATTGTGTGTCTTTAACCCAGCCGGGAACAGACATAAATGTAACTCCTGAAAGCGATGCCCCTATCATCCCATAGGCCACTACCGGCCACGGTGATACTTTATTTCCAATAAAAAAACTTTCGTTGGTAGCTTTTCTTGAGGTACGCCATGTAATGAGAAAAAGTAGTGCAGTGTATGCAAGAAAGGTAATAAATATTATTTGAGGAGTCATTTACCTGAATAGGTAAACTGCACCAACAATAACAAGCGCTATTGCACCTAAAACCATGAAGACTTTCTTTTCAAATTGCATTTGTTTTTTACAATAAGCAAGCTTCTCTTCAACAAGGAGTTTGTTGATATGTAAGGCAGCGGCTTTGTTATATTCTTCAACAGCAAGCCTGTATATTTCAATTTTAGAGAAGCTGTCGCCTTTTAAAATGAAGTTGTTAAAATCTCTTTCAGCAGGACTTAAATTTGTAGTATCTTCAACGTGGTGTGCCATAAATGTATTTTAATTAGTTCTTGTAAGAAAACTTAGTGTCAGATAAGAAAATGTCAAGAATGAGGCTTTCGTAGTTTTGAAAATCAAGGAGTTTACTTTTGTAAATGACTGTTTTCAAAACCAGAGTAACGAAATTATTGGCGTTTTCTTGCTGACACTAAATAATTATGCAAATAAAATAAAATTGTTGCTCAATTCAAAAAAATCAGGAATACATTTATTGAAATGTTATGATCTCTTTTCTGATAATCTATTTTTTATAGGTTTCTTCTTTTAATACATCAGGAATCCAGCATTTCAAGAATGTTGTTACTTTTGTTGTGTCATAGCCATTACCTGATTCTAAAAAGCCTGAATCTTGTGTGTGCAATCTTTTTCCTGTATCGTCAAGCACCACCAACACAGGAAACCCAAAGCGTTGAGGAAATTCCAACTGTTTCAGGATTTCTAAATTTTTATATGCAGGTTTTTCTTTGCTGTAGTTTACAAGTATAAATACATAATTTTTTTTAATTATTGAATCAATTTTTGCATTATCATGAATGAATTTATGAAATTTAATACACCATGGACACCAGTTGCCACCTATTTGTATCAATACATTTTTCCCTTCGGTATGTGCCTTTTTGATTGCTTCTGCCAGCTCTTTCTTTGCATCTGCATCAGGATTATATATCACTGACTTTTTTTCTTGTGCGGAAGCATATGCAAAAACTATAAGTAAAATAAAAACAAATCTCGATCGCATATTTTTTTGTTACAGTTATTCTATTTGAATTTTAATCTGTTTTATTCCTGTATTGCTTGAAATTTCTAACATATATATTCCCGATGAAATGTTTTTAAGCGGTAGTGTGTAAATCCCTTGTGTCTGGCTTTTATCTGAAAAAATAATTTTTCCTGTAATATCAATAATTTTTATTGTTACAGCTTGATAAATAATGGTTCCATTGAAGTTTATATAGATTTTATTTTTTGCAGGATTTGGATATACTTGAAGTTTATACATGTTGTGCTCATCTATGCTATTTATCACATGTGTATTCAGTATTGCGGTATCAGCGGCACAATTATTCACAGCTTGCAGGGTTACCGTATAAGTTCCTGTTGAATCAAAAATGTGTTGAGGACTTGGCAGGGTCGAAGTATCACCATCTCCAAAATTCCATAAATATGAATCTGCACTCTGTGATTGATTTGTGAAATTTACTGTCAGATAATTTGCAGACCAGTTAAATGCAGCTTGTGGAATGTTACATGTTACATTTATTGTCAACGATGATGAGTCAATTCCGCAACTATTTGTTGTAAATAATTTCACAAGATATGTTCCGGCGTTACTGTAAATATGCTGTGGGTTTGCAAGTGATGATGTGTCTCCATCTCCAAATTTCCAAACATAGGAAGTTGTATTTTGCGATTGGTTTGCAAATGTTACAGTTAGGTTATTTGCTGTTGAGGTAAACGATGAAACCGGGCTGGGGCAATGGTAAAATACCACATTGTCTATGTATGCATTGTCAAGTTTAAATGGGATGCTGCTGATGGATGTATCTTTACCAATATTTCTGGTTTCAAAAGTGATTATGAATTGTGTTCCGGCATATTGATCAAGGTTGATGGTATAAGTTGCCCAGAGATCAGATCCTGCTGTGATGGGGTTGTACGTATTCCCAATCTGTTGTCCGTTGATTAAAACTCTGAAATTACTGGCTTTTGTAAAATCATATCCTGCACCAAGATATTGACTATATAATGTTCCGCCATGGGTTTGCTTCAGATCAAATTTAAGTGTTGCATTTGTCCATCCGGTTGCATCAACACAGAAATTTGCTTTTGCTGACAGAAATTCATTAACTGTCCATGTGTTCATCCCATCAGGGAATTGCAACTGATTAATATAAAGTGCGGGGTTTCCGCCTGTCATTTGTAGCCCTTTCGGACCCGTATGATGTGCAGCAACTGATGTAAAAGCTTTTGAGAAATTTGTTGTGTTCAGATAGAAATAATTAGAGGATGATGTAAGATCGAATGTTACAGTATCATCTCTTAGTGAGATTGGATTTGTCAACGTGTGTGTGATTGCATTGTTTGTTGCTTGCAGATCACCTGAATAGGCTGTCCACATATCAATATGGAAAGTGCCATGAAGATTAGAAATATCAGCAGGAGCCGTAAAAGTGTAGGTGATTGTGTCTCCGGGGTAAATAATATTTTGAGGTACATATTTTTCAATCACTGATGCCCCACCATTTAAGCTATAGCCAAGAGAAATTGTATCTCCGGCCGGGAAAAAGTCGCAACCAAAGAAAAGAAATTGCCCTTTAACTTGTTCATTTGCAGATAAGCCGCATCCTGAAAGGGGTGACAAGACTTTTACCATCCCAAAATCAGTATTTTGCTGCAAAAGTGTTGAAAAATAATAATTATTAATGCTGTCGTTATATGTAGTTGCTCCGGCAGTGATATATTTAACCCAAACATCTATCTTGTGCTGTCCTAATGCTGAAACATCAATGGTTTGTGGAATAGTGTAATTCAACGTGTCTCCACCATTCCAAGGGCTTGTTAGCTTTAGTGTGTCGTAATTTAGCGAGCCGCCATCTAAACGATAGGCCAGCAATATGGTATCGCCGACAGGAAGGGTTGCGTTGCAGCCGTTGAAAAGCATTTTGATCTTTATGTTTTCATTAGATAGTCCACATTTTGATATGGGTGAGGTAATATCGGTAATATATACTTTATTGTTGCTGATAGGATATCCTACACCAACGGCTGCAAATGCGTCAGCAACAGTTACTTCGGCCGCAGAACATGAGCCATAAAGGTCGGTTGCAGCTTGAAGCCCTGCTGTGTAAGCATCACTATATTGCGAATTTTCAGTTAAATAGACTGTAAGCATTCGGTATGCAATCGCTGCCGCCGTATCCATGCCTAGTGGATTAATTTGATAAGTGTAACCTTTATCGTTTGTCCCCGCACCTCCGGCACACAACAGATAAAACCAATAGTTTAGCACACCACTGTTGGTATGGACACCTCCATTATCATAATTGTTTGGATCAGGATCCCAGTATTGTCCATGATATGTATTGGGTTGCTGATATGTTTTTGGATTAGACATAGAACGGATTGGATTTCCTATATCTTCGCCCATAAGCCAGTTGGGTGCTGAATCTGCAAAAAATTCGATGCATGTACCAAAAATGTCGCTGATTGCTTCGTTCATGGCACCCGACTCGTCTTGATATACAAGGTTTGCCGAGTATTGTGTTACTCCATGTGTGATTTCGTGTCCACAAATATCAATTGTTGTAAATTCTGACATAGAGGAACCATTTCCATCGCCATACGACATGCGGTAACCATCCCATTGTGCATTCGCCACATTAGTGCCAAAATGTACAAAGCTATACAAGGCCCCACCAAGGTTGTTGAAGCTGTTTCTTCCATGTTTCTGAAGATAGTAGTCGTATGTTTTTTCTGCGCTCCAATGTGCATTTGTTGCAACAATATCAACATCAAAAACAGAATTGCTATCAATAATGTCTGTAGCTGAACCATATAGCTGTGAGTTATGCAAATCTAAGGTTTGAATGCCATCGCCTCTGCCAATTTCACGTAAACGATATGAATTTGCACTCATAGAATCAATAATCATTGGCACATTCCCATTGTATTTTGTGGGAGCAACAACATTCTTATTTGTTGTTTGAATCATATTTATAGAGTGAAGAATTTCACCGGTTTGTGCATCAACGTAAACAAATAATCTTTTGTTTGGAATTTCTGCATATATTTCCATTTTAAATGCTAATTTATAAGCAGTTGGATTCTGCGAAAACTTTTTGTCAAGATATACAAGCGTTGGATTTGGATAATATGTTGCTTGTTGATTTCCAGTGATTTTCTTAAGCATTTTTTCAGCATTAATGTCTTCCCACATGTATTGTGTGGCATTTACAAATGAGATTGCTTTTTGTAATGCTTGTTTCGGAGAAATAAATGGGATGGAAGCGATGTTAAGGTTTCTTACAATTTTTCCATTTGCATTGATTGCTTTGCCGTTTTTTTCGTGTACCAAATAGACTGAACCCTCAACAGGGAATCCTTTATAGCATTGTTGAAATTTATAAGTGGTAACTCCAATATTGTCTTTTTCTGATTTCATGAGTTTCATAAAGTCAAAATCTCCAAGCCCAAAAGCTTCTTTATAAAACTCGAAAATCCGTTGTGCATTGATATTCTTTTCTGTTTTAAAAGTAATCCAGTTTGCATTTTCTTTAAACATGGCTATTTGCCTTAGCTTTGATAAATATTCAGCATCTTCTTGAATTACTTTTTGTGCAAAACTATTTTCCGAAAAAATTGTTATGAACGACAATCCGATTAACAATACTAATGCTCTCATAGAATTTTGATTTTATGGTTTATGTAATTTCTCCACAAACTTATTTTATTTTGTGAACAAGCAAAGATAAATTGCAATATAATTATCCACAATTTTTGTTTTTATTCGATGAATTTTATGGTATTCCGATACATTATTATTAAATGGGTTTATTCAAAATCTGTTATAAGATACTCGAAACAATGATTTTTTTTGTTAGATTATAATATGCTGCTATGTATCAGTTTTCTTCTTTTTTTTAATGACGAATTTGTTTTTTCCTTTTTTTATTGTAGCCTTGTAAATTTTATTTTTGTGATACTTTTTGATTTCTTACATTCTTATACAATTACTTACATATTGTTTTTACAGATAATCTAATAAAAATCTCGCATGAGTTCGACAAACAATAATGCCTCACCCGAAAAAAATGAATTATTTCTTGGTCTTGATTTAGGTTCAATTTCGTTAAATACGGTTGTTTTAGATAGTCAGGATAATATCCTTGAAAACTATTATGATCATTGCTATGGTCAGCCATTTCTGGTTCTTAGAAAACGATTAACAGATTTATTAACCCGTTATGAAACAAACCAGTTCAAGCTTGTTGCTATTACAGGCTCTGGTGGAACTTTGGCAACAGAGCTAATTGGTGGACAATTTATAAATGAGATTATTGCTCAATCGAAATCAGTTTCAAAACTGCATCCTGATGCAAAGACAGTTATTGAAATGGGTGGAGAAGATTCTAAGCTGATATTGATGGAGCAGGGTAAAGAAAGTGGGCATTCCAGTTTATCTGATTTTTCTATGAACAGCATTTGTGCTGCCGGCACCGGTTCTTTTCTGGATCAACAGGCAAAACGCATTGGTGTCTCAATTGAAAATGAATTTGGGAATTTAGCACTACAATCAAAAAATCCACCACACATTGCTGGTCGTTGTAGTGTTTTCGCAAAAAGTGATATGATTCATTTGCAGCAGATTGCAACTCCTGTGCATGATATTGTGGCTGGTTTATGCTTTGCTGTAGCAAGAAATTTTAAAAGTAATCTTGCAAAAGGGAAAGAGCTGTTAACACCTATTGTTTTTCAAGGTGGAGTGGCTGCAAATGCAGGGGTTGTTCATGCTTTTAATGAAATATTAAAATTAAAAGAAGGTGAGTTGACTATACCTAAATATTATGCGTCAATGGGTGCTTTGGGTGCTGTGTATTATGCCAAAGAACAGTCTCAAAACAATGTCCCTTTTAAAGGCTTGAGTGAACTCGAAGAATATCTGTTAAATGCTGTCAATGCCAATGCAGGTCTTCCTGTGTTGGTAGAATCAAAGGCAACACTTACAAAAGGTGTTACACATACTTTAAATGGAGAAAAAAATTATCCTGTTTATCTTGGGATTGATGTGGGTTCATTAAGCACCAATGTCGTCTTGATAGATGACTTAAATAATGTTATTGCACGGAAGTATTTGCCTACTGCCAGTCGTCCTTTAGACGCAATACGCAGAGGTTTAACCGAGATTTTTGAAGAGGTTGGTGCAAAAGTTGAAGTAAGAGCAGCAGGTACAACTGGTTCCGGTCGTTATTTGACAGGTGATTTTATTGGTGCTGATGTTATTCAAAATGAAATTACAGCACAGGCAACTGCCGCAATTGCTTATGACCCTGAGGTAGATACTATTTTTGAAATCGGAGGTCAGGATTCAAAATATATTAGTATAAATAATGGTATTGTGGTAGATTTTGAAATGAATAAAGTATGTGCTGCAGGTACCGGATCTTTTCTTGAAGAACAGGCTGAAAAGCTAGACATAAACATCATCGAACAATTTGGGACACTGGCTTTAAATTCAGAAAAACCTGCATCTTTAGGCTGCCGTTGTACCGTGTTTATTGAATCTGATTTGAATGCAAATCAACAGCGTGGAGAAAAAAACGAAAATCTTGTTGGTGGGCTTGCCTATTCTATCGTGAATAATTATATCCAAAAAGTTGTTGGAAATCGTAAAATTGGTAATAAAATTTTCTTTCAGGGTGGTGTAGCCAATAATAAGGGTGTTGTGGCTGCATTTGAGCAAATAACAGGAAAATCAATAATTATTCCTCCAAATTTTGATGTTACAGGAGCTATTGGTATGGCGTTGTTAGCTCGCGATAAAGTTAAAGAAACCGGAAAAACTAAATTTAAAGGATTTGATGTTCGTAATGTCCCATTTACACTCGATAAATTTACTTGTAATGCTTGCACAAACGTTTGCCAGATTAGAATGGTGAAAATTGAAGGGGAGAAAAAACCATTATATTTCGGTGGGAGATGCGAAAAATGGGAGGTTGACGATCGTAAGAAAAAAACAGACGATATTCCAAATTTGTTTTTGGAACGCGAACAGATGCTTTTGGGTGATTATAGTGAAGAAAAGAATAAAGGCTTAATTTCAATTGGAATACCTAGAGAATTAGCTTTGTATTATCAAGAGTTTTCTTTTTGGCGAACTTTTTTTACAGAACTGGGATTTCAAGTAATCTTATCTGACCATACTGATAGAAAGATTGTTTCTAAATCTCTTGAGATGCTTACTTCAGAAACATGCTTCCCAATTGAGGTTGTTCATGGACACATTGTGAATCTTTTGGAGAAAAATGTAGATTATGTCTTTATTCCTTTTGTCGTTAATAATGTTACGGCATCTGATAACCCAACATCCAACTGCAATTGTCCTTGGATTCAATCGTATCCATTCATGGTTCGTGCCGCATTGGCAAAGTATCCGGGATTAAACAAATTGCTGATTCCGGCATTGCATCCCCGCTTTTCCGACAAGGTTTTTGTTAAGGAGATGTCTGAATTTATGAAACAGCATTTTGGCACAAATGGCAAAGCTGTGAAAATTGCGATTCAACATGCACAAGAGAAGCAAACTGCTTTTGAAAAATCATTGGTTCGCCGTGGACAAGAAATCCTTAATAATCTTCCGAAAGATAAAGAAGCTATGGTTATTTTGGGCAGACCATATAATTCAGGTGATCCTGAGTTGAATCTTGGACTTGTCGATAAAATGATTAACCAGCAGGTGCTTCCGATACCGCTTGATTTTTTACCTTTGAGTGAGGAAAATATTTTTGATGATTTCCCTAATATGTATTGGCCTAATGGTAGAAAAATATTGGCTGGTGCAAGAATGGTTGCGAAAAACGATCAGTTGCATGCTGTATATATCAGCAATTTCAGATGTGGTCCTGATTCGTTTATTCAACATTTTGTGAATGAAGAACTAAGTGGGAAGCCTTCGCTGCAAATTGAAATTGATGAGCATTCTGCTGATGCAGGACTTATCACACGTTTGGAAGCTTTTTTAGATAGTGTGCGAAAGAATGATATAAAACCTGTTGCATATGAAAGCAAAATATCGAAAGATTTTAAAGATGCAACGCCCACAAGCGATCGTGTTCTTTATTGGCCGTATATGCACGATGGTTCTTTAATAGCAGCTGCTTCAGCAAGAAGTTGTGGTATAGAATCGTATGCACTGCCCATGCAAACACATGAGGATTTGGAAATAGGAAGAAAATATACTTCTGCGAAAGAGTGTTTCCCTATGATTTGTACAACAGGTTCTTTCATTAAAAAGTTGCAGGAACCGGGAGTAGATGATAGCAAGATTAGCTTTTTTATGCCCGATCATAATGGGCCCTGTCGTTTTGGTCAATATAACCAATTGCAGAAAGTTATTTTTGACCATTTAGGTCGAAAAAATGTAAAGATTGTATCTCCTTCAAACGATGGTTCTTATGCTGATATAACACCCGGCAGTGGAACAAAATTCCGGTTTAATGCATGGAAAGGTTTTGTTGCATTTGATATGATCCGTAAGCTTCAACAGCAGTATAGGCCATATGAGAAAGTTAAAGGTGCCACAGATATTGTGTATTATCAATCGCTTGATAATATTGTAAAATCTATTGAAAATAATGCAAAAGGCTTGGTTGACGTGCTTGAAAATGCAGGTAAAAATTTTGAGGCTATTGAACGATTGAATATACCTCGAAAACCAATTATCTCAATAGTTGGTGAAATTTTTATGCGTGATAATAAATTTTGTAGTGGAAACATCGTTGGAAGGTTAGAGGCGTTGGGTGCAGAGACCTTAATGTCGCCTTTTTCTGAATGGTTTGTTTATTCAACTTATCGTTATATGCGCGATAGTAAGTGGAAGGGTGATTATATGGGTATTTTTAAATCTAAAATTCAAGAATATTCACAACATGCGTCTTACAAAAAACTACTTCATGCTGTTGATGAATTAGTTGATACTGAAAAAGATATTCCATTGGAGGTGATGCTCGAATTAACCGCTCCATATGTTCATAAAGATTATGATGGAGATCCGGTGATGGCTATCGGAACAGCTTCTGCACTTGTTAAAAAAGGTGCATCGGGAATATGTAATGTGCTACCATTTACGTGTATGCCAGGTACTTTAATTTGTTCAATTTCAGATTCTTTTCGTAAAGATCATAATAATATCCCATGGGTTGACTTTGCTTACGATGGACAAGATGATGCATCCATTGATACACGTTTGCAGGCTTTTATGCACCAGGTAAAAGAATATCAGCAAAAAAATAAATAGTGTAAGCAAGAAAACGCCAATAATTTATAAATTTGTAAATCTTATTTGTAAATCATAATTTTATTATGGAAGAAAATAATTCGGAACAACCTCAAAATTACCACTTGAAGAATGCAAAGATCCAAATGGAAAAGGCGGAAATAGCTGCAACGAAAGCTGATGAATACGCACATGATTTGCAAACAAATATCCGTTATAAAGATTTCTTTGCTAAATATAATCCCCAAAGTGTTGAAGAGTTTATTAAAAATTATTCGCAAAACAAAGTGTTTTGGTTGGAATATGGCAGTAAGTTTTGGGACGAAAAAAAAGAACACCAGCTACTTTATTTCAACAAAGCCGAAGAATGCCTTTGGGAAATTCAACAGAAAAAACTTTTTAATACGCAATGTCAGTGGCGTGCAGAGCAGGTTAACATCCCTGAAATAAAGCTTTGTGCAGACTTCGACTATTGGGAAAGGCACATCAGCGAATGTTTGTTTATTCCTCAGATTACACCCGATGATGTAGAACTTTATATACAGTATCTCCATAATGATAAAGACAAATATAAAGATAGATGGTGCTATGATGAATGGCAGAATTACGACGAGTTTAAAGAAGTATATGAAACCGATAACGACGATGCAATTCCGCAATGGTATCAATTTTATGACAATCGCAGGGGGACAGGTCGTTTATTCTCTTTACCGGATATTCGCGGAAATAAGGAAGAATTTTATATGGATATTTGGAGAAAGAGTTTACCACATATTCCCAAAAGCGAAGTTTCTAAACCTTATTTGAGTTCTTATGGTGATGACATAGAAGAATTCATTCGCACGTTTGAAGAAAAAAAAATGCTTCGCTTTTATTATGCCTATCGCAATAAAGAAGATTTTTCCGTACGATCTATTTATGATGACGAGGATCTTGCCGATATTTTAGAAACATTGATGAATGCAGACGAAATTGTTCCCATGCAAGCTAATATTAATTGGAGAGATGCGATTTTTGAAGCAGCCGCCGGTTACATAACAAATCAAGTAATTGAATGTCTTCCACAGGCATATGATGAATATCTGATGAAGATAGAAAACGGATTTAAACTCGGTAAGGAAAACCGAACCAAAGATTGGACATTTGAACATTCTTCATTTGTAAGAGAGTGTATCATAAAAGCACGTATTATTAACGGCGAACCACCCAATTTAGAGTTTTAAAAACCATTTAATAAAATTCAAGCTCGATGAACAAATATAAAATACTCCAATCATTCTTAAATGTGTAAATTGTATTTGTGTATGTGTAAATAAATATTTCTCTGTATATTTGTCATTACTAATTTAATATCAATATTATTATGAGAAAAAGTACCAGCTCAAAGGCCGATATAGAAATATCTGCTGAAGGATTGCTCAAAGGAGCAGAGAAGAACTCTGCCGATATACAAAAATTTGCACTTGATGCTACCGAATTGGAATCACAACGAGCACAGTTTGTTTCTACGAATGCTCTGCATGATGAGCTAAAAGGCAAAAAAGAACAGGCAGCCAAAGACCTTAAAAAATTTCGTAACGATTTGAAGAAAACAAATGCCAAATGGGTCTCTGTGCTTGAAGGACAATATGGAAAAGACAGTAATAAACTGCTTGATTATGGAATAGAACCCCGTGTGAGCCATCCACACAAAGGACCAAGAACAAAAAAGGTGTAGTAAGTAACCGATTCAATCTGTTTTGTACTCTATCGCATCTGTTCTGCGACTGAAACAAGCCGTTTTATGGTTAAATACATCTGTTCATCGGGTAATAGCATTTGTTTTGTGCTCTATCGCATCTGTTCTGCGACTGAAATAAGCCGTTTTATGGTTAAACACATCTGTTCATCGGGTAATAGCATTTGTTTTGTGCCTGATAGCATCTGTTATTGAGATACTTCACTTCGATACACCGATAAACTCAATAATCGAAGCTCAGAGCGACTACAGTTGATGCCTGATTGACTTTAATCAATATGCAATTGAATACAATTGAGCCCTAATCGACCGTTAGAGTTTCGGTGGCTTCACCAGGCTTGCTATACTATTTTTGTAGAATATTATTATAAAATCAACAAAATATTATTCATAAAGTCAGTGTCTGTCCATAATGTCAATGTCTGATTCATAGTGTTCGAGTTTAAGGCTTTCGATGTTTTGAAAGTCACGAGTTTACTTTTGTAAATGACTGTTTTCAAAACCCGGCATACTGCTAGTAACAGTATGAGCGAGCTTGTGGGTTATTTAACGAAATTATTGGCGTTTTCTTGCTGACACTATTTATTTCAAATCCCCTTAATTGATTTTTTATAACTTCAATGTTCTCAAATATTTTGAAACATCCAATGAGTGTTTTATTGTAAGAAAAGTCTCAAATTTTCCGGAATTTGCATTGTCCGATTCCCATACAAGAATACTTGCAGCTCCTTTGCGTTCACGTTTGATGTGAGGATCAACATTGTTCGAAAACAACAATTTTAACATGTCAACGCTCTTTGCTTCAAATAGTGTAGTGGTAAATTCAGTGTCTCCAAATCCCATCCATTTGTAATTTACATCAGCTCCATGGTGAATAAGATCTTGCGCCATTTTTGTATCATCTTTTACAACAGCTTCAATAAGCTTGTGATTGAGTTTAGTATGATTTATGGCAAGGTCTATATCCTTGAGCTTTGGTAAATTCTTTATTTCATTAGGAATTTCGTTGATGTGGTTTGCCCATATATTTAATTCACTAAGATTTTCCATTAATCCCATTTCTACAGGAAGGATTGTGATATTATTCGACCACAGATTAAGCGTTTCCAAATCAATTAAATTTCCGAATGCAGTTGGGATACTGGTCAATTTGTTAGCACTTAAATTTAGCTCTTTCAAATCTACCAATGCTCCGATTTCGTCTGGTAGTGATGCAATTTGATTGTAATAAAGATTTAAATGTGTTAAATTTCTTAATCTGCCAATATTGGTTGAGACATTTGTTAACTGATTGCTTTCAAAGTCGAGTATTTGTAAAGATCTGATGTTTGTCACTTCTTCGGGAAAGGTTTTAAACTCATTTCTTGATAGAATCAATACGGTTAATTTCTCAAGATTCCTAATCTCTAATGGAAGTCTGTTTAGCTTATTATAGCTGAGATCGAGTTCCTGTAAATTTGTAAGACAGCCAATTTCAGCAGGAAGTTTGTCTATATCTTTTAGTTTCAGATTGAGTTTTGTTAATTCAAAAACTTTTTCAGGCTCCTTGGGTAGATTAAACCCTTTTTTTGTTGCCCACTTCATAAAATCTGCCATTGCTGACTTATTGAAAGATTGATCGCTCATAGTAATATGTATTATATTTTTATTAAAGATTGATTGACCAAAAATAATAAAATTCTTTGAAAAAAATAACTTGCTTAGAGATCGCTCAATTAAAAAAATTAAAGGTAAGTAATAAGTTTATGATTTTTTTTATCGAAAAGACACAAAAGCACTAATAAATTTTTCGATTTAGCGGTTATTTAGTTCTTGCTGACACTATTTATTATTAGGATGTTAATTCCATCTTGTTACTAAATTTTAAATCAGTAATTTTGCAACATTTCAAAAACAAAATGCAAAAGATAATTGTAACCATATTTTCTACTTTTATTGTATTATCCGGCATCGCTTCAAATGATAGTCTTGTCGAAAAATCATCGCCTGCTATAGATTTCTATTTTCATATGGGTCAAATTATTAAAAACTATCCTCATCTACCTGGTTCAAATGGTTTTATGTCATCTGAAATATATGTAGGTTATGTCTCAAATGGGAGTAAAACATGGCATAGTCACTATCATTTCCCACAAGTTGGCTTATCTATATTGTATAATGATTTTGGGAACAATGATGTGCTTGGGCAAAATATTTCTTTTTTACCAAATATCACATTCCGACAAGGCAATATTGCCGGTTTTTATTCTGAAATACGTATTGGGTTTGGGCTAGCTGTTTTTAATAAACATTATGACTATATTCTTAACCCGGATAATCTTTATATAGGCTCTACCGTAACAAATATTTCATTTGCCTCATTTAATGCAATCAAATTTATTTCAAAAAAGGTTGCTATTAAGGCCGGTGTCACTGCATTCCATTTTTCAAATGGACATTATCAGTTGCCAAATGTTGGAATGAATATTCCGGCTGTTGTGCTTGGGATAAAATTTTTACCTTATGGAATGCCACAGAAATTTGTTAACAATAGAATTGAAAATAATGATAAAAAAATTCATTTTAATGCACGGCTTGGCGTTGGTTGGCACGAGTTCGGAAGTGCTACTGTTCCTACAGGTGGTACAAGATACCCTGTGTATCTGACTACATTTTATGTATCAAAACGAGTAACCCCTGTGAATAGCCTGCAACTTGGATTTTTTATTAATTATTACACAAGTTTCTATGATTTTATTTCTACACAGGAATTATTTAAAACTGATAAACACCTGAAATCATTTGTGGTATCAATGTTTTTTGGACATGAATTTATTGCTGGGCATTTTGGATTTGTTGCTGAAGCCGGCATCAATTTATATAATCCATTTCTTAAAAAATATATTCGGCTTTATACCGAAAATCCTGATTTGTCGAATATCTTGAAAACTTTTTCAAGTAATAAATTAGGTATTCAGTATTATCCACTTGTCCCCGAAAAATCTTCAAAACATAAATTATACATTGGTGCTTATATTAAGGCAAATCTTGGTCAGGCAGATGTTGTTGAATGTGGAATTGGATATACTTTTTAAATTTTAATTTTTTTTGTATTACTTATTTAAAAATAATGTTTACTTTTGCAGCCTTTTTAATATAAGCAAAATCCTTCAGTATAGAACTCCGGTTCTACATGATGCAATCATGGTCGAGGCTTTTCAAAATTTTTAATCTTTTTTAAATGACACTTACAAAATTAAGAAACATTGGCATTGCTGCGCATATTGACGCAGGGAAAACTACTGTAACAGAGAGAATTCTTTTTTACACAGGAATTAACAGAAAAATCGGAGAGGTTCATGATGGCGAGGCTACCATGGATTTTATGAAACAGGAGCAGGAACGTGGAATCACAATCGCTTCAGCTGCTATCACCTGCAAATGGAAAGATTCACAGATAAACATTATTGATACACCCGGTCATGTTGATTTTACGGTTGAAGTAGAGCGTTCATTGCGTGTGATTGATGGAATGGTTGCTTTGTTTTGCGCTGTTGGCGGTGTTGAGCCACAAAGCGAAACTGTATGGAATCAGGCAGACAGATATAAAGTTCCCAGAATAGCTTTTGTAAATAAGATGGATCGCAGTGGTGCTGATTTTAATGAAGTATTATCAATGATGGATCAATACCTTGATGCTAATGCTGTTCCTTTTCAGTTGCCTATTGGTGCTGAAGAAAATTTTTCAGGTATCATTGATGTAATAGAAAGAAAAGCATATTTTTTTGATAATGAAGAAAACGGTGCTTCTCCAGTTCCTGCAACACTTATAAGGCAATGTGAGGATGCTAGGAATAAACTCATTGAGAAAGTTGCAGATTTTGATGATTCCATTATGGAGATGTATTTGGAGGGTAAAGAAATTCCAGCCGATGTGTTAAAAATATCAGCTCGTGTTGCCTCGTTGAAACTGCTTATTACACCAGTTTTTTGCGGTGCAGCTTATAAAAATAAAGGTGTAAAGCAACTATTGGATGCTGTGATTGATTTCTTGCCATCTCCCGTAGATGTAGGTGCTGTAGTCGGTATTGATATTGATGATCCTGAAAAATCACATACTAGAATCCCTTCTCCAAAAGCTCCGTTTGCTGCTCTCGCTTTTAAACTTATTCATGACCCATTTGTTGGTCAGCAGACTTTTATACGTATCTATTCAGGTACATTGAAAAGTGGTCAGCAGATTTTGAATGCAACTAAAGGAAAAACAGAACGCACAGGTCGTATTTTTAAAATTCATGCAAAAGATAGATCTGAATTGCAAGAAGCTGGTCCCGGAGATATTGTAGCACTTATTGGGATGAAACTTACAAAAACAGGCGATACACTTTGCGATATGGAGCATCCTCTTTTCCTCGAAAATATCCTTATCCCACCATCTGTAATTGAGCTAAAAGTTGCTCCGAAATTGAGAAAAGAACAAAGCAAATTCGGAGAAGCATTGCACAAATTAACAATGGAAGATCCTTCATTCTGTGTGAGATATAACGAAGAAACAGAAGAAACTGTGATTGCAGGAATGGGAGAGCTTCATCTTGAAATTATGATAGACAGGCTGAAAACAGAATTTAATCTTGAAGTAGAAATTGGGGAACCATCTGTTGCTTTTCGCGAAACAATCACGAAAGAGGTTGAACATGAATTTAAGTATGCAAAGCAATCTGGAGGTAAAGGTCAGTTTGCACAGATTGAAATACGCATGGAGCCAAATGAGGGGAATGGATACGAATATATTGACCGTATCAAAGGTGGTTCAGTACCGGCTGAATATGTCCCTTCTGTGGATAAAGGGATTCAAAAAACTATGGCAAAAGGAATTTTATCCGGTTTCCCTGTAGTTGATGTGAAGGTTGTTCTTCTTGATGGGAAATTTCATCCTGTGGATTCGTCGGATATGGCTTTCCAGACTTGCGGATCTATCTGTTTCAAGGAAGGTTTCTTAAAAGCAAATCCAATTTTGCTCGAACCGGTTATGAAAATTGAAATCAATACTCCTGATGAATATATTGGAGATGTTGTGGGTAACTTAAATCGTAAACGTGGTAAAATCGAGTCAATGAGGCGTTATAGAAAAGGTTCACAAAAATTAGTTGGGTTTGTCCCTTTGATGGAAATGTTTGGATATTCTACTCAATTGCGTAATGTATCTAGTGGTAGAGCAAATTATTCAATGGATTTTTATAAATACCTCCCTGTAACTAAAGAGTTACAGGTTGAGATCCTTAAAAAACTTGATGAAAAGAAAAAACTAGAGCAAAAATAATTTGATATTTATTAATCATAAATAACTTATTATTAAGGTATAGAGCACATAATATAATTTTTGTTATGTGCTCTTTTTTATTAATTATTTTAATATGTAAAGCAAAATGCAACCAAATGAATTTATTGTATGTCTTAAATTCGTAAATTTGTTCCACAATTACTAAATTTATCTGTATGAATAAATTAAACTTGTCTTTTTTTGTAGCATTTGTGATTTTGTCTTTTAACTGCTTTGCGCAACCACCGGCAGGATATAATTGCCAATTTCCATATATCATAAATTCGTTGCCTTTTACTGCACAGAGTCTGGATTCACAAACTTCAGACAATATTTATTCTGCAGGCGATTGTTCAAGCGATACGTGTGATATGGATGGTAAAGATTTTGTTATGACCTATACTTCTCCATATGATCAGTATGTTAATATAGCTACAGGGCTTACGTGGCAAGGATATGTGGGGTTATGGGTGTTTAATAATTGCCCCGATCAACCGAATAGTTGTGTCGCTCATGCAACCTCTGGAATGAATTTGGTTGGACCTACCCTGAATGGCATTTTTTTAAGTGCAGGAATCACGTATTATTTTGTTGTTTCAACTAATTGCCAAGCAGGTGTTGATTATGTCACATTTAATCCAAGTATTACAGAAGTGGTTCACGATGGAGGAGTGAATTTGATTTCAGCCCCACTCTCTAGCTGTGGCTTGTCGAACAATGAAGCTGTATCTGTTATACTCCATAATTTTGGTAGTACTGCCATTAGTAATTTCCCTGTTAAATATAAAATTAATAATAATGCAGAAGTAGTTGAAACGTATTCTGGTTCAATAGCTGCAAATGCAAATGCTAACTTCACTTTTGCTACACTTGTCGATTTTTCAGTACCCGGAGTCTATACTCTTAAATCATATTCTGATGTGTTAGGCGATCATAATGCTGTAAACGATACAGTTACATCTACAATAGTTAGTGCACATGGAATTACTTCTTTCCCATATCAGGATAATTTTGATGATGGAATTACATATTGGACGGTTGGCGGAGTCAATCCTTCGTGGGAAATAAGGCATCCTGCAAAGCAATTTATTAATCAAACCGTAACAGACACAGCTTGCTTTGTTACAAATGGAACTGGATTATGCAATGCAGGTGAAGATTCATATATTGAAAGTCCCTGTTTTGATATGACTTTACTTGCAAATCCGGTTCTTGAAATGTTGATTTGGTATGAAAATGCACCGGGAGGAACATCATTTATGTCCTCCACAGATAATGGCACAACATGGCAAAATGTAATGGCAAATACAACCGCTGTTAATTGGTATAATGCAAGCGGTCAGTGGTCTGGATCAACGCACAAATGGGTAAACGTGAAAAGAAGTTTGTCTGAATTTATTGGGCAGTCTAGCGTTAGATTTAGAATAACATTGCAGAGTACAAATGGAGGTGTAGATGGCTTGGCTGTTGATAATTTTAACATTGTTGAATGTTCTCCACTCCCTACAGCCGGGTTTACGTACAATGCAAATGGTACCACTGTAAATTTCCAGAACAATTCACTTAATGGTACAACTTATTATTGGAATTTTGGTGATGGAAGTGTTTCAACTCAAGGTAATGCCAGCCATACGTATGCTACAACTGGGAATTATATAGTGAAGCTTATGGTTTCTAATGCATGTGGCTCTGATACAATAGAGCAAACTATTGATGTTGTGACAGGGTTAAATAGCCCCGAATTATCTGGTTTTTCAATTCACCCAAATCCTGCAACAGATAAGGTTTTTGTCTCGTTAGGAAATATTAATAATGCTATATTTGAACTTTCTGATATACAGGGGAAAAGTGTGATTCGAAAAAATATAGATCAATCAGAGCATCTGCTAATGCTCGAAAATCTTGATAAAGGCGTATATTTTGTTAAAATTAATAGTTCAAAGATTGCGATTGTTAGAAAGTTGGTGATTGAATAATTAGTTCTTGTAAGAAAACTCAGTGTCAGATAAGAAAATGTCAAGAATGA
>JAVHQG010000120.1:0-20121 GCA_036171035.1 Bacteroidales bacterium | reverse complement strand
TAACTACAGCTTACGGTATTTACTTTGATACTTTTATTAATTGAAAATCCTCTTTTCTGTATTTCCCATTATATAAACCTGAAACAGATGCAAGTAGTTGAGTTGAGGACTTCATAAAATACAATATTTTTTGTGGGAAATCATGCTTTAGATTTTCAAATATATGTAACCCTCTTTCATTTTTTACAGCCTCGAAAATTATAGTGTCTCCGTTGTTTTGATCAGCCACAACCGTCGCATAAAATATCCCATTTTTTGTAACAGTTATTTTTAATTTTTCTGAAAAAACAGTATCAATTTTTGTTATCATAAATGCAAACCCTGCTAAAGTAGAATCGTTTGTTTTCGCCCATGTTTCCTCATAGTGAGTAGTAGCAGAAACGGCGTTCCATTTTCCAACAAGCCATGAGAATTTTTCAAATTCCTGATTTTTTGGTTTCATTTTATCAACGGGTATATCTTGAGTACAGCTAAAAAAGAACGCAAAACACAGGAAAATCAGAAATCTAATTTTTTTCATCTGTTTAATTTTATTTTTTCAAAAGCAATTTAGTTGCCTTTCGTGCCAATGTTCTTACAGATAATCGCTACAATGCCACTTTTGGTGTCAATGTTGTCTCTTTTAGTGACAATTTTCTCTCTCATAGTAGCTATTTTCTCATTTGTATTCGCATTGTTGGCACTCCGATTGGCTAATTTCTCAATCAGAGTGACATTGTAGGCACTCTTAGTGGCATTATTGGCACTCTTATTGGCATTGTTGGCACTCCGAGTGGCATTGTTGACACTCCGAGTGGCATTGTTGGCACTCCGAGTGGCATTTAATGCTCCTTAACCCTTTTTTACCGATAATCAAGAAAAAAAATTAACCGCATTGTAGTTTTTAATATCACATCACAATTTACGGTTTGTGCCTTCAAATTAGATATTGGGAACATGAAAACAAGCACCCATAGGTTTTTTCTCATATTCAGATTTTATTTTTCTGTATCTTTTATGATTTTCAATGATTTTATCTGATCTTTTATTTTTATTTGTAGTGTATAGATGCCATTAGCAAAATTATTTTCCAAATTATTGATATGAATAACCCCATTCATATTTTGTTCTTTTGCAAAAAACACATTTCTCCCAAGCATATCTGTGATGCTTATTAAAACTTCAGGATTTATTTTATCATTCAAATAAATTGTAAAGCCTTTAGAAAATGGATTTGGAGATACAAGCATTATTGTATTTGATGAAATATTTGCTATGTTATCTGGATTACTCACGTGGATGTAATTTGGCATAACCAGGGTATCGGTTCCACATGTAGCACTTGTTGCATAAAGATAAACAGAAAAATATCCCTCAACAGTATAAGTGTGCCAGGGTTCAAAATCAAATGCACTATTCCCATCGCCGAAATCCCATTCATAACTGCTCGCATTCGTAGATGAATTTGTAAACGTGGCAAATGCGTTAGGCAAATCAAGGGTGGTATCCTGCACACTGAAAGCTGCAATAGGAGAAGGAATCACGGTAATCAAGAGAGAAGCTATATCCGAACAGCCTACTGCATTTGTAACTGTTACTGTGTATGTTGCTGTTACTGTTGGTATGAATGCTGCATTATTTGTAACTCCATGATCCCAAAAATATGATGTGCCACCACTTGCATTTAGTACAACTTCGTGCCCCGAACATGCCGTAATATCTAATCCGGCTATTGCATTTGGTAGTTCATTAACTGTAACAATAGCGGTGTCAACATCTGTGCAACCATGCGTATCTGTTACTGTTACAATATAGCTATCAGTAGAAAGAGGTGTAAACTGAACACCATCTGTTATTCCATGATTCCACTCATATTGCACTCCACCAGAAGCATAGAATGTCACATTTTGACCTTGACAAATACTAGCATCATTTCCGGCATTTGCAATAGGTGCAGGATATATTGTGATAGGTACAGTTTGCACATAGCTGTTACTACCTCCTGTGTTATTTGCAATAAGTTCAACAGTGTAAGGTCCCGACTGTGTAAAAACAAATGAAGGATTTGATGCCAAACTATTATAATTCTCAGGACCGGTAAGCGTCCATTGATAAGATGTAGCATTGGTTGACATATTTATGAAATTAACAGACGTACCTGCACAGACATACGGAGACGAATAAGTGAAACTTGCCACAGGTTGAGAAACGCTTTGTATTACACTAACTCCGTCGGACGTAGTAATACCGGATTGAAGACCTGCTCCATTTTCTGCTTTAACCGACACATAATACATCTGATTGTAAGCCAATGTAAGACTTCCAACAACAACATTCATATTAGCTCCATTGTCTGTCCAATTCACGATGTCTGTGCCACCTGAAGTAGAACCAATGCAGTACCAATAATGAGTAACATCAGAATTAGGATCTGAGGAAGCAGCCCAGTTAGCAGAAATTTCGTTATTTGAATAAGTTGTATCAATGTCATTTGAAAGACCGTCGAAAATAGCACTGATGGTAGTAGGAGGAGTCCAGTCAACATTCAAATCATGGAAAGCTATTGCAGATAAGTTGCCGGCTGCGTCATTACAAATAGACTTGATTTTGGCACCAAAAGTTGATGAGTTAAGATTTTGAAACCGGATGTCGTTAGTAACAGCAGTCCCTACGGAGATATTGGCTGTTGCTGCACGCGAGCGATATACTTTCAATTCACTAACATATAGATGAGCGTTTCCTGTGCGAAAAGAAATAGATGAACCTGTTGCATAAGGGGCAGCATCTGTCCACGATCCAAGTAAAATATTATCCCTATAAACATCCATTTTACCGGTAATCCTATCATAAACCACCTTAATATCGTACAGTTGGTTTATTGTGGTAGCAATGTTATCTATAATTTTAACCTGAGCAAACACATCATTTGTAACTTTATAAAATTCAAGCTTACTTGTCTCTTGGCGAAAAAATATGAAATAACCGTTTCCCCTGTTTGGAAGACTTGAATTATCGCTAAAAAAATGAAAACCAAAACGGCGTTGATTTGCTGTACCCGGATTATAAATACCCGATCCTAATTTAAAAGAAAAGTTGTATAAATATCTGTTAGACAATGATTGATTGAGAGAAGCATAAATATTTGTGTTTCCATTTGATGTATCTTTTTGTTCCAAATAACCACCTGAAGTAACCCAATTTCCGGTAGCACCTGTCCAGTCAGCATTCATTGCAATGTCGAAATTATCTGCAAAGAAACCATTGTTGCTGTTGGCTCTCCATTCTGTTCCATTATTATCTAAAACCTGATAAAATGATTTTTCAACCGCACTATTGTCAGAATCAGTAAATGATGCTGTAAAATTTGCTGTAACCCAACCTGTTGGTGATGATATTGCGGTTACAGGAGGCACATTATCGCAGGAATTAGTTGAAAAGCTTTGACCTGTAGTATATGTTGAACCGTTCCAAATTCTCCAGTAATATGTTGTGCCCGGCTGAATAGTAAGCGCAGTAGTACAGCCCGGATAATCGCAAAATCCTGATGGACAACTTGTGGAAGTTATATTGTCAATATTTTTAGTATAATAAGTAGCAAAACCAACATCTGTAGAAACTTGAATTGTCCAGCCTGTACCGGAATTTGCCCAGTTGAGAGCAACGGTGTTATCAGGGCAAGCAGAAACTGTTGCAAGAAGTCCTGCCGGGACAACGGCTGCGCCTGTTGTAGATGTCCAGTTTGCAACCCATCCTGCGGCATTTGTAGCACAATCAGAACGAAATTCTATCAGCATTTTCCCACTATTTGCAGTTACAGTACCCGGGCTTGCAGTGTTCCATCTTCCAAGGCATGGGGCAAACACGGTATTCCCATCATAAATATACATAAAGTCGTAATTTGCTTCGAGCGCAAAGCTTGTGAAATTGAGCGTTACAGATGTTGCATTTGCAGGTGCAATAAGCCATAATTTTCTTTCGTCATCAGTATAGTTTGCAGCAGCACCTCCTGTATCGTAAAATGTGCCAGAAGCAGCGGTATAGCTTACAGGGGTTGGACTCGGATTTAATAATTTAAAATAATAATTCCAGTTCCAGTTTGGTCCGGGGTCAGTGTGAGACTGGTTTGGATAATGTTGATGCCCTTTTATTTTTACACAAGAACCCTCTGCACCTAAACTATGTGTGCCATAATCAAGCACCGTTCCATCATCAAGTGTATCACGGTAAAATGTACGTAATGGATTTATGTTCCATGCTGTGCAAATATCACGTGTAAGTGCAGCAGAACTTTGATACATGGCGGCTGTGTAATAGGCAGGTTGATCAACAAATCCTTCATGTTCGTATCCAACGGTGTAATAGTTTTCTGTTGTAACATGCCAGGCTGCATCTGATTCATACACCATTTGTGTAAGCTGCCCGTCAGATGATCTTACCACATACTGCGTTGATGCGCTGGAAGAAGTATTTAAAAACCAATTTACACAACTTGAATAACTTCCCTGAACTGTATGAATGGCAATTGCTGAAAGGACATGACCGCTACGTCCTGAATAGTGATTTGTGGTTGGCGACCAAGTGCAATTTGAAAAAGGATAATCGGGACAAGTGGCTTCGATATTTTTTGGTTGATAAGTGTTCCCCTTCTCATCTATCACACCTTTCGGGGATATCTGGATTCTATATGCAGAGAGTATTTTCAAATTAGCTGCTCCGAAAACCTGTTCAAAATTTGTTATGTATTTTGGAAATAAAAATGTTGCGCTGAACTCGCTGTTATTTAGAAAAAGAAGATATTCATAAATCTGACTATTCAGTGCATAATCGTTGGCTGCATCATTTGCTGTAACATGGATGTGACTTAATTCGCGCAAAATTGCCACGTGATCTTCCAATTTTTCCCCAGTAATACCAAGTTGATTCTGAATCGAAGTGTAGGCTGCTGCATATGCTTTAATGCTGGCATCGGGGCTGTTTATTATATCGTTTATGCTAAAACCGGATAAGTTAGAAATAATACGTAAATTTTCCTTGAACCAATTTTGCCCATCAAGAATAAGTCCCATAACACCATATGCCTTAGGCATACCCGTACAACTTTGCGGTTCATTTGCAGGAATATGCCACATACGAGAATTATTGTAAGCAACTGCTTCTAAAACACCATGCGGAATGTTTGGATTTTGCTGATACGCCTGCTCAAAAGATGTTTTGAAATTATAGGCAACTTTAACATCAGTTTGTTGACCAAAAATAGCCTGACCACTCAATAAAATGAGTGCAATTAGAATAGATTTCATTGTATTATATTTTATGATATTAAACAAAAATACAAATTTCCTGATATGTTTTACAATTAAATTCATAAATTGTATTTCAATTTATTTTTTATTATATTTGCATGTTTTATAACACTAATTCAGTATTCACTTAAATTTTTTAATTATGAAGAAATTACTACTCGGTTTTGGTTCAACATTTTTGTTGGCCTTTGTTTCGATGGCTCAAATTACAGTTACACAAAGCAATATGCCCACTATTGGGAATGTAGCTATTGAGCGAGAAGACACAGTTTTTTCCGGAACTACAATTGGTAATGCCGGTGCAAATCAAACATGGAATTTTGCAAATTGGGTAAATCAAAAACAAAATTTATCAGGCTTTGTAAGTCCGGGTACATTAGCAGGTGCAAGCAATTTCCCTACTGCAACCATTGGAATTAACGATGGAAGCGGAAATTCACAGTTTGCAACTTCAAGTTCCAGTTCATTTGATATACTTGGTATGTATGGCGATTTTCTTCAAACAGGAACTGCTGTTGCATTAAAATTTAATCCGGGCTTAAAAATAATTTCGTTGCCATCAACTTACAATACTTCATATAGTGGGATATACACCTATAATATGCAGGTTGCTTATCCCTACCCTCCTTATGCAGACTCTGTAAGAATTGAATCATCAACAAGTTATACAAGTTTAATGGATGGATGGGGAACACTTACAACTCCTTCACAGACAAATATTGCAGCATTGCGCCAAAATTATAGGGATATAACCACTAGAACAACTTATGTACACATGCTTCTTCCTACTCCTTCATGGACAGTAAATGGTGCACCAACAGTTGATACAACATATTCATACAGATGGTGGTCAAATAGTATCTCATTTCCTTTATCAGAAATCAGCCTTAAGAAAAGTGTAATTGGTCATACTGACTCTGTTACAAGCGTAAAATGGTTACATTCATATCAACCCGGAACAGTTGAAATTGCTAAAAATTCTACTGTAAAAAAAGAAGTTAGCGTATTTCCAAATCCTGCTACAGATGTAATTAATATTTCAGGCATCAGCGAAACTTCAGCCATAGTTATTAGTGATATCACAGGGAAAGTTGTTAATGGGACGATTCTTGATAAAACAAATAACACATTAAACATCTCTAAATTTGATAACGGCTTATATCTTTATCAGATTCACGATACGAAAGGAAACATAACCTCAAACGGCAGATTTGTTATTGTAAAATAAATCAAACATACATAAAAAAATAAAAAAAGGCTGTCCATTTTGAACAGCCTTTTTTTGTTGAGTTATTTCTCTTTATAGAGTTTTTATTACAACGTATAAAACTCCCCCCCATTACTTCATGTTAGAAAGATGAGTACACGATGAAAAGTCTTTTAACCCCTAAATCCCCTAAAGGGGACTTTAAAGGCACACTGAATTTCAGCGTTTTCCCTTTAGGGATCAAGGGCAAAAAATCGCTGGAAAATATTTTTTGGACTTTTCGGAGTGGACTCAAGGGTTAAATTTTAAACCAATGACTAAAATATCATCAAGCTGCTTTCTTGAACCTTTCCATTCTTCAATTTTTGTATTCAAAATATCGTGCTGAACAGTCATTTCTTCTTTATGAATTTCAAGAAATAATTTGCTCATTCGGCTGGTCATAAATTTTTTATTATCGGGTCCGCCAAATTGATCTTGATAGCCGTCAGAACACATATACACTGACATTGGTTCAGTAACATTGATAACATGATCAGTATATGAAATTTCAGTTTTACCGGAAAACATTCCACCAATAGAATATACATCGCCCTCTAATGGCTCAATCACATCATTTTTCACAATATATGCGGTATGACCGGCAAGTGCGAGTGTGATTTGTTTTTTAGAATTTTCAATACAACAGATTGAAATATCCATCCCGTCGTCTTGTGTTTCTTCGCCTTCTTTCCCTTGCGTGAGTGAATAACTAATACCCTTATTCAATTCTAAAAGTATTGAAGATGGGGTATGAATTTCTTTATTTACAACAATTTCATTCATCAGTGTATTGCCAATCATGCTCATAAAAGCTCCCGGCACACCATGACCCGTACAATCTACTGCGGCAATAAATATTTTATCACCCTGTTGCGAGAACCAATAAAAATCACCACTTACAATGTCTTTTGGTCTAAATAAAATAAATGATAGCGGAATAACCTGTTTCATCAAGCTTTGGCGAGGCAGAATTGCTTCTTGAATACGACGTGCATAGTTGATACTATCAATAATCTGTAAATTTTTTGCTTCAAGTTGTTTGTACATTTTTTGCAACTGTTCGCTTTGTGCTTTGATTTCCTCGTTCTGTTGTTTTATTTCTTCTTCGGCAAGCTTAATTTGTGTAATATTAGAATCAATTGCAACTAATTTTATCACAGCTCCATCAGCATTAATAATCGGGGTTAAGGTTGTTTGAGTCCATATTTTATCGCCCTTGGCATTAAAAGTATAGGTATCATAGTTAACTGTGATTTTATCTTCAATACAAGCAATAAATAAATCTTTCGCATCAGCGCTGGCACTTGTTTCGATAAAGTTTTTGCCCCGTTCGTTAATAAGTTGTTCGAGTGTAATGCCAAATAACCTGACGAATCCGGCATTTACCCACTCAAAGTTTCCCTGACCATCCATAATCATCACAGCATTATCTGTTTCACGCGCCACAATAGACAGTTTTTCAAGTTCAATATTTATTACTTCAAGTTGATCTCTTTGAGCAGTAATTTCTTCTTTCTGCTGCATGATTTCTTCGTTCTTTTGAGCGAGCAATTGGTTTGCTTTTTTAATTTGCTTATATTGTCTGAAAATAAGAATCAAGAAAATGATCACAATGATAAAGCCAATAATAAAGGAAAAAATAAGAATTCTTTGTTTTTTGTTCACGGCATCTTTTTTCTCGAGTTCCAGTTCTTTTAATTCGATAGTTTTTTTTGCTTTATCGTCTTTTAATTTTGATAAAAGTGTTTGTGACGAGAGTTTTTCTTTTAATTTTTGTATTTCTAAATCGCCGGATACTTTTGTTTGCATGGCCGACAGTTGTTCTTCATCGTCTTCAACAAATTTTGAATCAACATATAGTTTATAGTTATCGAATGCTTTTTGATAATCTTTTTGTTCGTAATATACACCAGATACCGCTCTGTAGTTTTTTGCAAGTGCGTCTTGGAAATTGATACGTTTTGCTATGTCGATACTTTTTGTAAAATTAGTCAGTGCTTTATTGTAAACTTTCTGCTCTTTATACATGTTTCCAATGTTAAAAAGTGCGGTTACTTCGCCTTTATCATCTTTTAACTCGTGATTGATTTTTAGTGCTTTTTCATAGTTTTCAAAAGCTTTAGGATATTCTTTTAATTTATAATAATTATTTCCCAAGTTGTTATATGTTTTCGACAAGCCTGCCCGATCGTTTAATTCCTGAAACAACTCCAAGGCTTTATCGTGATTTTCTGATGATTTTTTATAGTCTCCTTTTTTATGAAAAGCTACGCCCAAGTTGTTATATGTTGATGCTTGTCCTTTTTTATCTTTTAATCCAATATCTAATTTCAAAGACTTATTATAGTTATCAATAGCTTTCTCGGCATCTTGTTTTGTCAAATAAATATCACCAATATTGCTGAATGCGTCAGAAATTCCTTTATTGTCTTTCAGTTCTGTTTTCAGTGTTACTAATTTTTCGTATGCATGCAAGGCATCATCGGTGCGATATGTATAATTGTAGATGTTAGCCAGATTATTGAGAATGGATGCCACTTCGTCTTTATTTTTAAGCTCTTCATTAACTTTTAAAGCTTTTTCGTATGTTTGAAGAGCGTTGTCATACTGTTCCATTTCGAAGAACAGTTTTGCTTCTTTGCCTAAAATTTTAGCTACATCTTTTTTGTCGCCTATAATTTCTTTTGCTTTCACAGCGTCATCAAAAAACTGCACAGCATCGGCTCTAGCATGTTGTTTCATATAAAGATTTCCAATACTATCGAGGATTGCGGCAACGGATCGTTTATTATTATCTTTTTCAAAAACTTTCAGTTGTTTTTTAAAAGAATCTATTTTTTTTATAATGTTTTCCTCTTCTTTTTTATCAAGTTTTTTATCTGTATCGTCAGTTGCATCCACATTTTCTGTTACTGCGTTTACGTTTCCTCCACTTTCAATTTCATCAAGTTTTGCAAGTACAGTTTTATCATTTTCTTTAAAAAGCAGGGCTATTTCATACCATGTTTGAGCAGATGTTTTATCTTTCAATTTTATAAATTTATTTGCTTTTTCTACAGATTGTTTGTAACCTTCGTCATCACTGGCTTTGATTTGTTTTCTTACTTTTATTACTTTTTCATTCGCTTTGGTATCTTTTGGTATTAGATTTTGTGCTTTATTGTAACAAAGCCACGCTTCTTCATATTTTTTTAGACCATATAATTTGTCTCCTTCTTTCAGTTTTTTGTTTGCAGTTTCTTTCTTTAAATCATTAATTTTCCCTGCAATTTCATCAATTTTCGATTTCATAGATTTAGCATAAGCTTCATCTTTTTTAAAATCGTCATCAGCTTCGATATATGAAATAATATTTACAGGTTCATCTAAGACAGATGTATTAAGCCCTTCAACCATTTCGAACAGATTGATTGATACTTTGCAAGTCCACCAGTTAGAGCCAACTTTTTTAGCAGGTACAAGTGTAGATATTTTAATTTTTTGAGGTGCAAATCCATGTTTGCTGATGGTGATAATATATTCTTTTTGTAATTCCAGATCAAGGTTAAACTGTCCGTCTTTTCCAGTAGTTACTGTTTTTATTTTATTATTATTTAAGGATAAGATAGCTGTTGCATCACCTAATTTTAGATTATCTTTCAACACCGTCCCTTTTATTTTTAGGACAATGTCTTGTTTTGTTACTACCTCTTGAATCACTTTTTTCTGTGCCCAAACGGGTGTTTTAATAAAGAAAGATAGAGAAATGAGTGATAATAAAATAAATAGTTTTATTGAAAAATTTGTCATCATAGATCGTTCATCTTTTATAATAAGAAAAGGTAAATTTACATTTTTACTCAAGAATTAAGGCAATTTTTTATAAAAAATATTCAACATTTATAAAAACTCACAAAATTTGAGGCATTAACAAGCTTTCACGATGTACACAATGAATCGGATTTACACGATTGAATAAATAAAACGATGCTTTGCAATAAAATATCACTTAAAATTTTCAGAATTAAAAGATATTGTTTTATTTTGCACGCTTATTGAACTAAAATAGGAAAGTAATAACTTATTGGTACACCATGGAACCGTTGATCATTGATGCTACAAAAGATACTCCAGAGGTTATTTTTGACCTTGAAAAAAAAATCTTTAAGATATCGCAGCGTTCTCTTCCAGAGAATGCCAATAAATTTTACCAACCCGTAATTGAATGGATCAGTTTTTTTTCGGATGCTCCGGAAGGTGATGTGTTTTTCGATTTTGAACTTGATTATATCAATACCAGTTCCTCCAAACAAATTACAAAAATCCTGTTGTTACTTGAATATATGGCGAATAAAGTAACCGTTACAATCAGATGGCATTATAGAAAAGACGATAAAGATATGCAGCTTACAGGAGAACGTTTTGCAAAATTAATTAAAGTTAATTTTGAGTTAATTGAAATGCCATAAATTGTAATTAAATAATTAAGAAACAATATTTTTTAGTAATCTCTTTTCCCCTAAAGAACATTTTTATTCTTCGGATTTTACAGTTTTATCCCTGTTACAAGGATATCGTCTAATTGAGGTTCGTCTTTTTTCCAATTTAAGAACACAGATTCCAAATTTTTATTAACTTCATCCATGGTCATATGGCGACCGGCTTCAAGCGTTTGCTGCATTCTATCGAGAGAGAACTTACGATTATCAGCACCACCAAATTGATCTTTAAACCCGTCAGAAAACATAAACAGAGTTGTACCTGGTTGATATGAGAATACCTGATTCAAATATTGATAATTTACCCTTTGTGTAAGAATTTCTCCAATTGCATAAATATCACCTTCTACAACAATTGTATCGCTTTCAGTCACAATAAACGCTGTGTGATTTGCTAAGGCAATTTGAATTTCTTTCTTTTGTTTATCAATCCTGCACACAGAAATATCCATACCATCTTCTTGGTGGGTAATAATATTTGATTCTTTGTTAAGAACAGAAATAACTTTACTATTTAGTTCATTTAAAATATTTGCAGGAGAAGAAATTCGTTTTTCAAGAATGATTTCATTGAGCAACGTATTGCCAATCATGCTCATAAAACCACCCGGCACGCCATGTCCGGTGCAGTCAACCACAGCGAAATATAGAATAGAATCAAGTTCTCCAAACCAGTAAAAATCTCCACTCACAATATCTCTTGGTTTATAATAAATAAAAAAATCGGGGAAAAATGTTCGAATTAGTTTTTCCTTTGGAAGAATAGCTTCTTGAATTGTTTTTGCATAATTTATACTATCTGTGATCAACAGATTTTTTTCTTCAAGTTCAGTATTTTTTAATTGAACTTCTTTTTCAGCTTGTTTGATTTTGGTAATATCAGAGTCTATAGCAACAATTTTATCGACTTCTCCCAAATCGTTCAAAATAGGCGTAAGAGCTGTTTGTGTCCACACTATATGCCCATAAGTTGTTTTGGTTTGCGATTCATACATGATTGTTTTTTTCTCGGAGATACAATTATCGACAATGTCAGCAATTGTAGCATGTTGGCTATATTGTTTTAAGTTTAGGCATTTTGTTTTCTTAAAATCATCGAGTGAATAGCCATATAATCGCTTAAATCCGTCGTTAAGCCATTCAAAATTACCGACAGCATCCATAATCATAACAGCATTATCAGTTTTACTTGCTACGATTGATAATTTTGCTAATTCAACAGACTGTGCTTCAATTTTGTTTTTCTGTTTTAAGATTTCATCATTCTGCACAGATAAGAGTACATTAGCTTTTTTGGTTAATCGAAATTGTCGAAACAATAAAAGAGAAAACATCAAAATAATACCAAGTACAATTACGCCTCCATAAATCAGGAATCGTTGTTGTTTCACAAGGTCAGCCTGTTGTTTGGCAAGTTCAGTTTGTTGCTTAACAAGTTCTTTTTGCAGATTGAGTTCGAGGACAGTCTCCGCTTTTTCGTTTAACAGTGATGTAATTTTATCTTTCCCACTTAATAACTCTTTTTCTTTTTTGACATTTTCAGTTGAGAGTTGATTAAGTTCTGATTCTTTTTTTTCATTTTCAAGTTTCAAATGGCTGGAAGTTTGAGTTATTTCATTAATTTTTTGCAACTCTTTTTCTTTTGTTTCTTTATCATATTGAGTTAAGTTCGATTTATTATCTTTCACTAGTTTTATAGTTTCAAGATTTGCAAGTATTTCGCCGGCAAGTTTCTGATATTTATTTTTAGCAATAGCAAGTGCTTTATTAAGGTTATTAAGAGCTTCATCATGGTTTCCGAAATTATAGTATGAAATTCCTATATAATTTAACTCGCTTGCAATGCCTTCTGAATTTCCTGTGCTTTCATATAAAGATTGTGCTTTTTTAAAATATTCTATAGCTTTACTGTAGTTTTTCTTCTCATCATAAGAGATACCCAAATTCTCGTTAACATCTGCAATAGCATTTTTATTTCCTGTGCCTTCTGTTATTTTCAAAATACGTTCGTATATTGGAATTGCTTTATCTGGTTTATTGCCAGAGCGATAAATCATTGCAAGATTATCGAGCAATTTTGCATAGCCACCATCTTTAATTCCGGCTTCTTCATATTTTTTTAGTGCTTTTTCAAAATTGTCAGCAGATTTGTCATACGATTTCTGAAAATAATAAGCATATCCAGCGTGCATCAAGGCCGAAAGTTCTTCTGTTTTGCTACCTGCGGCTTTAGCTGTTTCAATAGCTTTTAGTGCCCATTCAGCACTTTTCGCAAAGTCTTTGTTTTTACGGAAACTTAATGCAAGTTTGTTTTGTAAACTAGCCTTCATTGCACCACTTGATGACCGTTCAAGGTTCATGAGACTATCAACATTGTATTGACCAAAGCATACAATACTGAAGAATATTAATAAAAACGAAAAGAATATTTTCATGATTTTGCTTTATTTTTCTGCTAAAATGCTGAATTTTTATCCAAAATCCAAAATTATAAATTGTATTTATAATTATATGATTAATTAACCCGAATTTTTATAATTTTATTGCTATTGTTTGTAGATTTACAAAAGCAAATTATTTTAATCTTTCAAATGAAAATAAGTGTTCCAAGGAAAATTCTTTACATGCTAGTATTAGCTACACTACTTATTATTGCAGCACTATTAGCTGATAAATTATTTCAAAAGGGGAATACTATACCCGACATCAAGGTTGAGGAATTCCGGAAAGTGCTTTTCCAAAAAGATGCTGAACTAGATCAGTTTCTTGATACATTAACAGCTCAAACACGTTATAAAAGCATTAAAGACTTGATTCGTTATCATTATCCTGATTTTCGTGACAATCTTAATAATAAAGGTTTTGCTGTATTTATATATGAGAACGACAGCTTAAAGTTCTGGTCAGACAATACTATACCGGTTATCAATAAATATTCCGGATCCACATTTTCAAACAAAATAGTATTTCTACAGAACGCATGGTATAAGGTTTTACATAAAACATCTGATAACAGAATCATCATTGGATTATTACTGATCAAACATAAATATCAATATGACAATGAGTTTTTAAAAAATGATTATCATCCTGATTTTAAGATACCATCAACAGTAAATATTTCGCCGGATAGCACTTCTTCAAAGTATCAAATCAGGGGTGTAAAAAATGATTTCCTGTTTTCACTTATTCCATCAATTGAAAATGGACGAAATACTATAGCTGAAAAGGTTTCAGTTATTCTGTTTGTTTTAGGGTTCTTCATTTTTTCGTTTTATTTGATTGCATTTTTCTCATGGGCTGACAAAGAGAAGAAGAAGCCTTGGATTTTACTTACAACCCTTATTGTATGTATGTTGTTACTTCGCTACTTAATGATTATTTTTACAGAGCCTACGGCATTTTATTTTTTTTCACTATTTGATCCGCAATATTATGCGCAATCGTTTTTCTTTTCATCACTAGGCGATTTTCTGATCAATGCTTTATGTCTTTTTCTGATTGTATATATATTTTACAAACTAAGCATTCCGGAAAAAATTTATCCCAAATCAAAAGCAGCCAACATAACTATTTTAGTGCTTTCGTTGATTGCCATCAATGGATTATTTGTGTTCAATCATTACATGTTTGATAGCCTCATTCGGAATTCAAGTATTTCATTCGAAATATATAAAATTTTTGATCTCAGCATTTTTTCAGTAATCGGGTTTTTGATTATTGCGCTGTTATTTGCATCTATGATTCTAGTTACCGATAAGCTCATTGTGTTTTTAAGAAACAAAGTAAACATGATGCAGTTTTTTATTTATTTTTCTGCTTCTGTGGCCCTTTTGCTTTTCATTTCGTTTCGTTTTGAAATTTTCACAACGAATCTTATTTCGTATTTCTTCCTCATTATTATTGTTTCAACACTTGCATTTCTTCGTTACAGAAACTTCCATTATAATTACTATCTCCTTTTACTAATTATATTCCTTGCATCATTTTATATAATGTATTTTGTAATCAGTACAACATATGAAAGAGAAAGGGATATAAGAAAAGTATTGGTTGTTAACCTTGCAAATGAGCGCGATCTTGTTGCAGAATTATTGATTTTAGAAATCAATCCCAAGCTAAAAGAAGACAAGGCAGTTAAAAACTATTTGCATCTACCATACACAAATCATAAAGAAATGGAGGATTATATTCAAAAAGAATATTTTAAAGGATTTTGGAATAAATATAATCTTAAAACATATATCTGCACCGTGCGCGACAGCCAGTTTCTGGCACCTGATATAAAGATGAGCCATTGCTATTCGTTTTTTGGTGATATGATAGAAAAATATGGTATATTAATTCCAAGAACCAATTTTTATTTCCTCGATAACGTAAATGGCAGAATAAATTATCTTGGCGTGATGAAATATAAAATCTATGCAAGCAATTTAAGGGTTACACTTTATTTAGAACTTGCATCAAAATTAGTAACAGAGGAACTTGGTTATCCCGAGTTATTACTTGATAAAAAGCTTTTAAAAAAATCAAATATCTCGGAATATTCATATGCAAAATATCGAAATAATCAGTTATTGTCACAGATTGGTTCTTTTCACTATAACTTAAGCACAGAATCGTATTCGCCTAAAACTGATGAATTTAATTTTATTGATTTTGAGGGATACAGTCACTTAATTTATAACTCTGATCAACAAAATACCATAATATTAAGTCGACCACAATTGCGAGTTTTCGATATTCTTATTTCTTTTTCATATATTTTTGTTTTCTTTTTCATACTAACAAATCTAATTTTATTTGGGACAAATTTCCCATTCAGAAACAGAAATTATTCATTTAATTTACAAGCCAGAATTCAACTGTCAATGATTGCCCTATTACTTATTTCAATGTTTTTGGTAGGTGGTAGTACAATATATTATAACACCACTCAATATCAAAACAAAAATCATGAAAATATACGTGAAAAAATTCAGTCTGCGGTAAAAGAACTTGAGACAGAAATGAGCAATGAATTTGAGCTTAATACTGATTTGAAAGACTTGATTCATGCACGACTCACAAAGCTGTCAACAGTATTTACAACCGATGTTAATTTGTTTGACACCAAAGGAAATCTTATTAGCACCTCTCGTCCGGAAATTTTTGAAAAAGGACTGATTGGAACTAAAATTAACATGGATGCTTTTATTGAACTTACGATACATAAAAAAGCAGAATATATCCATGCTGAAAATATTAGCAGCCTTTCTTTTCAATCAGCATACGTGCCATTAAAGAACAATAATGGTCGCTTACTTGCCTACTTAAATTTGCCATATTTTACAAAACAGACAGCCCTAAAAAAAGAACTCACATCATTTGTTGCAGCTATTATAAACATATATGTTTTACTTGTATTAATTTCTATACTTATTGCCATTTTTGTTTCAAATAAACTTATTCAGCCATTAAGCTTAATTCAACGCAAATTAAGAGATACAACATTTGGCAAAAAAAACGAACAAATAGCATACGAGGGCAAAGATGAAATTGGTAATCTGATTAAAGAATACAACAGGATGGTAGAGGAACTTGCACAGAGTGCACAACTACTTGCAAAATCGGAGAGAGAAAGTGCGTGGCGCGAAATGGCTAAACAAATTGCACACGAAATAAAAAACCCACTCACACCAATGAAATTAAGCATTCAGTATCTGCAACGAGTTTGGATGAACAACAGTTCAGACAAAGAAGAAGTGATGGAAAAAGTTACAAAAACACTTATTGAACAAATTGATACACTTTCGACTATTGCAACTGAATTTTCAAGTTTTGCAAAAATGCCAAAACCAAAACTTGAAAGACTTGATATTACTGATTTTGCAAACACCAGTGTACAGCTTTTTAGCGGAACAGAAAACATCAATATCAGCGTGATACTAAGTCATACACAACCAATATTTATCATTGCAGACAAGGAGCAGATATTACGTGTTTTCAACAACCTGATAAAAAATGCAATTCAGGCAATCCCTGATAATAAAAAAGGAATAATTTCAATTAATATTTATTCCAATCATCCAACCGTTGAAATTATTGTTACAGACAATGGTTCAGGAATTCCCACTAATATGAGTGAAAAGATTTTTGAACCAAATTTTACCACTAAAACAAGTGGAATGGGACTAGGATTAAGTATTGTCAAAAATATTATTGAAAATATTGGTGGCACGATCCGATATGAAACAGACATTAGCAGTGGAACATCGTTTATTATAGAACTGCCTGAGGCTTAAATTCAATTATTTCCCTTTCAAAATTTTTCTAACTTCGCAATCTTAAAAATCAGCATTATTATTATGGAATACGAATTTAATATTATTGAGGAAAAGTGGCAGAAATACTGGAGTGAAAACAAGGTTTTCTGTGTAAAAGAAGATTCTACGAAACCAAAATTTTTTGTGTTAGATATGTTTCCATATCCATCAGGTGCAGGGCTGCATGTAGGACACCCACTAGGATACATTGCATCAGATATTTATGCCCGTTATAAAAGACTTTGTGGGTTTAATGTGTTGCACCCTATGGGATATGATGCATTTGGTTTACCGGCAGAACAATACGCTATTCAAACAGGTCAACATCCTGCAATAACTACAGAAAATAATATTAAACGATATAGAGAACAATTAGATAAAATAGGCTTTTCGTTTGATTGGAGCAGAGAACTTAGAACATCTGATCCGGCATATTATAAATGGACTCAATGGACTTTTATAAAAATGTTTGAAAGCTGGTATAATACAGCAAGCAACAAAGCAAAACCTATTGAAGACTTAATTCATTATTTTGAAGTAAACGGAACAAAAAATCTGCATGCATCTTGTTCAAAAGATATGAGTTTTTCTGCTGAAGAGTGGAAGTCAAAAAAAGAAGAAGAACAACAAGAAATTTTACTTAACTATAGACTTGCATATCTTGCAAACACAATGGTAAACTGGTGTCCGGCATTAGGTACTGTGCTTGCAAACGACGAGGTAAAAGAAGGCTTCTCGGTACGTGGTGGGCATCCTGTTGAACAAAAAGAGATGCGGCAATGGTCATTGCGAATTTCTGCTTATGCACAGCGATTACTGGAAGGGATTGACAAAATTGACTGGTCAGAATCACTGAAAGAAATACAACGTAACTGGATTGGCAGATCAGAAGGTGCAGAAATATATTTTTCAATTTCAAAATCAGATAAAAAAGTTTTAATTTTTACTACTCGTCCTGACACTATTTTTGGTGCCACATATATGGTTTTAGCACCCGAGCATCAGCTTGTAAACTCAATAACTACACCCGAATACAAAACAGCGGTTAATAAATATCTTGAAGAGACAAAAAAAAGAACAGTAAGAGAGCGAATGGCTGATGCCAAAAAGATTACAGGGCAATTTACCGGAGCATATGCCATAAACCCTTTTACAAAACAAAATATTCCTATTTGGGTTAGCGAATATGTTTTGGCAGGATATGGGACAGGTGCAATAATGGCTGTTCCGGCTCACGATAGCCGAGATTATGCTTTTGCAAAACACTTTCAACTGCCAATAATTGAAGTAGTTTCTGGTGGCAACATAACAACAGAATCATTCGACGCAAAAGATGGAATAATGGTTCATTCAGCATTTCTAAACGGTCTCAAAGTACAAGAAGCCATTCCAAAAATTAATGATGAAATTGAAAAAATGGGTATAGGAAAACGTAAAATTAATTTCCGTTTACGTGATGCAATATTTAGCAGACAACGTTACTGGGGCGAGCCGTTTCCGATTTATTTTAAAAAAGATTTACCCTATCCTATGGATGAAAATAATCTTCCACTTACTTTGCCTGAAGTTGACAGATACTTACCCACAGAAAAAGGCGAACCACCACTTGGAAGGGCTGCAAACTGGCATACAGAAGATGGTTTCCCTTTTGAGTTAAGCACGATGCCCGGATTTGCCGGCTCATCAGCCTACTACCTGCGCTACATGGATCCACACAATCAAAATGCACTTGTTTCAAAAGAGGCAAACAACTACTGGAAAGATGTAGATTTATATATTGGTGGTGCAGAACATGCAACCGGACACCTTATTTATGCACGATTTTGGAGCAAATTTCTTTTTGATTTAGGACTGGTTTGCGAGGATGAACCTTTTAAAAAACTCATCAATCAGGGAATGATCCAGGGTCGTTCAAATTTTGTTTACAGAATTAAAAACACCAACACTTTTGTATCTTACAACCTAAAACAACAGCATGATACAACTGAAATTCATGTTGATGTAAATATTGTTCAAAATGATCTGTTGGATATTGAAGCATTTAAAAGTTCAAATCCCGAATACAAAACCGCAGAATTTATTTTTGAAGAAGATGGTAAATATCATTGCGGATATGCGGTTGAAAAAATGTCAAAATCACTTTACAATGTAGTGAATCCTGACGATGTGATCGAAAAATACGGGGCTGATACATTACGTTTGTATGAGATGTTTTTAGGACCACTCGAATTGGCAAAACCATGGGACACAAATGGGATTGACGGGGTTCATAAATTTCTTCGCAGATTTTGGAGACTCTATCACGACAAAGAAAATAATTTTAATATCTCTAATGAGGAACCATCAAAAGCAGAACTAAAAACCTTACATAAAACCATAAAAAAAATTAAGGAAGACATTGAGAATTTTTCTTTTAACACATCAGTAAGCGCATTTATGATTTGCGTAAACGAACTGATTGAACAAAAGTGTAACAAAAGAAAAATTCTTGAACCGCTGACTATTTTGCTCTCTCCATTTGCTCCACACATTGCCGAAGAACTTATAAGTAAAACTGGCTTTAAAGGAAGTCTTGCAAATGCAACTTTTCCAAAATATGACGAACAATACTTAATTGAAAATTCTTTCGAATATCCTGTTTCGTTCAATGGGAAAACACGCTTCAAGATGGTATATTCATTAGCTCTTTCATCAAAAGAAATTGAAGCAGATATTTTGCATCATGAATTATCTCAAAAATGGCTTGAAGGTAAAACGCCAAAAAAAGTAATTATTGTTTCAAAAAAAATAATTAATATTGTGATATA
>JAVHQG010000119.1:0-4517 GCA_036171035.1 Bacteroidales bacterium | reverse complement strand
TTACAGAGTTAAGTTGTTGACAATCAAATTGTTAATAACACCGAAACTTTAGTAAGTAAAAGGAATGCCACGCACTGTAAATTGAAAAAGAGTTAATAATTTGGCTTTTTCAACATTGTTTTTCAATCTGGATATGCTACGTTTTCTATCGTGATTGCTGAACACATAGGTTGGTAGATAGGGTGTTGGAAAATTACTTTCAAACAAAGCAACTAAATTATGGTAAGTCTTAGCTTTCATAGCAGTACCAAGTGTTTTGAATAGAAAAACGCAATTTAGGCCTGGTTTACCATCATAATTGCAGTATTTTTTTAAAGTATTAGCCTCTCCAAAAACCTCTCCAATTAAAAACTTGATTCCTGTCTCATCCATGGTCTTTCTTAATTCAATCGCAAATTGAAAACTCTCCGGATTGTTGATATTATACTTCGCTTCCTGGAAAAATCCATTTGGATTTTCCTCATCAGGTAAGATTTTAAAACAAAATGGATTATTTGTGAAAGTTGAATCTTCATAAATCGCGTTAAATATATCAAGGCGGAAACCATCAACACCTCTTCTCACCCAATAGCGGGTTACATCAAGCATTGCTTTTTTTACTTCAGGGTTACGGTAATTCAAATCAGGTTGAAAAGGAAGAAACGATGCCCAATAAAATTGTTTTCGATTGCTGTTATAATGCCATCCACTCCCGCCCACCATAGATTTCCAGTTATTGGGTGGGCGTTTTCCGTTTTTACCTTTACCTTCTTTCCATACATACCATTCAGCCTTACTGTTATTCTTTGACGCTGAAGATTCTTTGAACCAGTTATGCTCATCCGAAGTATGGTTCATCACTAAATCGAAAATAATTTTCATATTTCGTTTATGTACTTCGCTAATGAGCTGATTGCAGATAACAGTATCACCATAGTCTGGTGCAATTGAATAATAGTCACTGATATCATAACCAAAATCCTTTTGAGGACTCTTGAAAAATGGGGAAATCCATATTGTTTCAAACCCTAATCCTTTAATGTAATCTAATTTTTGAATAATCCCATGCAAATCACCAATTCCATCACCATTACTATCATAAAATGAACGGGGATAAATTTGATAAACAGTGGTTGCTCTCCACCAGGAGCTCTCTGTTTCTTGTGCATTGAGAGTGAATAGGAATAGAAAAAATGAAAGTGAAGTAGTCAGGATTTGTAACAGAACTTTTATATTGTTTCGGAAGGACATAAAGTTAAGATGCAAAATAAGTATGAGGAGTAATCATTTATTTTTAATGCGTCTAAAATTAATAATTAAATAGTAATGATTTCTTATCATTCAATAATATAGTAATACTGAATTATAAGCTTTGTTAAATAATCTTTCAAATCTGAATTTCTCAATTTTATTTTTGCAATAAAAATATCGTTTTCGATAAATCTCTTTTAAAGTCTGGATGAATTTTTCTTTTTTATCAAACTATAAAATCCCTTTTTGATCAATCGAAAATCCCTTCTCACCGAAAATTGTACTTGTAAAACCAAATGTAGTAATAAACTTGTGCCGGAATTTAAATCAAGAAATGATGAAGTTGTTGGTTAAATATCTTACAATTATTTTTACGATAAGCGTTTTTTGTATAAGCCCAAAACAGGCGGAGGCTCAGGGTGGAGTGAGTTTTCAGGTCTTTTATGATAATTTAGCACCCTATGGACAGTGGGTAAATTATCCCGATTATGGTTTTGTATGGGTTCCTATGGCTGGGCCTGATTTCTTTCCATATTCTTCAAATGGACATTGGGTATATACAAATTTCGGTTGGACCTGGGTATCTCATTATAAATGGGGATGGGCTCCATTTCACTATGGACGTTGGAGTTATGATGATTATTATGGCTGGTTTTGGATACCGGACAATTATTGGGGACCAGCATGGGTGACATGGAGAACAAGTCCAGACTATTATGGCTGGGCACCTTTAGGGCCAAACATTACCATTAATATTGTAATAGGTGAAGGTTATCATGTACCGCATCATCATTGGGTATTTTTACCACATCATTATATGGGAAGAGATGATATTCATCACTATTATGGGCATCGAAATAACAATCAGCAATATTTAGATAATTCAACTGTCATTAATAATACCTATGTTGACCGCAAATCTCAAACAACTTATATAGCAGGGCCTGAAAAAGATGATGTACAAAGGGCTACAGGCTCCCCTGTAAAACCGGTTGAAATAAAAGAAAATTCAAAACCCGGACAATCATTGGAAAAAAATCGTCTTAACATTTATCGTCCGGAAATTTCAACATCTGCAAATAAAGATGCGAGACCATCAAAAATTGCTGAGAAAAAAGATGTAAAACAAATATCTGAGAGAAGTGTGATAAATGAAAAAGGTATTGAAGAACCGCAACAGAAGCGAACAGAAGAAAAAGATTTGCAAAAGATTCCTGTAAATTCAAAAACAAATCAGGAGAAAATTCAGCAGAAACAGCCTTCTACCAATAATAAGAGTGATAAACATGAACCAACTCCTCAAAAAAAACAACCTAATGTAACGCCCCAAACTGAAAAACCAAGTCCTAAACCAACTCAAATAGATCCGAAACAAAAACAAAATATTCAGGATAATAAAACTGAGAAACAAGTGCCGGTTCAACAAAAAAAGCAACCTGTAAATACCCGACAACCGGAAAATCAAAAACAAATTCAAAAAGAAAAACCGACACCAGAGCGAAAACAACAGAGTCCAACCCCTCGGACTGCTCCTATAAAAAAAGACAGACAACAAAGACAAAAGGTGAGTGGAGATATTGAGCCAGAAACATATATTGAACCGCAAGTGATATCAACTCCTGGAGAGTAAAAAAAAACAATATTAGCATGCCCCGATAGAAAATATATTTTGTAAATAAAGCTAAAAACAAAAAAATGGAAACAATTTTAATCCCAACTGATTTTTCTGAAGTATCAAAAAATGCAATTGAATATGGTATTCAACTCGCCAAAGAAAAAAATGCAAAGGTAATTCTACTGCATGTTGTCCAAATTCCTGTTTTTGCAGCCGAAGACCCTTTTTTTATGCCTCCATTTGATGAAATTGAAAAGAGCAAAACTACTATAATGAAACAACTCGAAGGTGAATTAAGAGCAAAATATTCATTTACAAATCCGATTGAAATTATTACAAAAACTAGCTTTTTGATTTCTGAAATTACACAAACTGCAGCAAAAAATAATATCGATTTAATTATTATGGGAATCGATGACGTAGGTCTAATATCTGAATTATTGCTTGGCAGCATTAGTGTTGAGGTTCTCCAAAAAACTACCTGTCCTACCTTGATTGTCCCTAAAGGAGCAAAATATAGGCCGATAAACAATATTGTATTAGCTTGCAATGATTTGGAAGAAATGAAAGATACAATTGCAGTTTTACAAATAACCAAATTTGTAGAGTTGTTCAATTCAAATTTAATAGTTCTAAATGTGGTTGAATCTTTTGAAAAACCAGATTTTGAAAAAGCCCTTTTTGATGCAAAAAATATAAGTATTTTTGAAAATATTGACTATTCAGTACATTTTATTGCAGGTGACAATTTAGTAAATACAGTAAATGATTTTATTGATAATACTAATGCGGATCTATTAATAATGCTCCCTAAAAGACACGCTGCAATTTCAAAGTTATTTCATATAAGCAGCACAAAAAAAATGGCTTTTCACACGCATATCCCTCTTTTAGCAATTCACGAGTAATAATATTCAATATAAAAAATTCAATTCAATTGATTTGGATAATAATTTAAAATTAAAAATATATCAGTTAGTAAGTGATGTTACGCAAAAAAATCCTGAAGGGATTTTAATATGAATAACCATAGGTGAAACCTATGGTTATCGTACTGGTTCTAGCTATGAACCCTGCAAGGGTTCAACTCTTTCAGAGTTTTGATATCTGGCTGTTTTTCCACTCCGTATTTCATACGGAGCTATTCAAATTTAAGTCCTTCGGACTTTTGCATAACATCAGTTAGTAAAACAAAATAGAATTCACGAATATTTCTGTTGATTACCGTATTTTTGTAAGAAATTTGTAATCAATTTTCTAAAAAAAATTATTGTGAATCCAACTACACATATATTTTCAAATAGTGTCAGGTTGCGGTTGCAAAAAATAATGCTTTTTGTTTGTTTATTTTTGATTGGAGCATTCGCTTCTGCCCAAACAAAAGATACGCTCGCCTTCTACAAAAAAATACAAAAAATTGCTTATAAACATAAATCAACAACGCTCTTATACAAAGCTATTTTTGTAGAACCTGTTCCAAAGCAATATGAGAAAAAGGATTTATCCGATAAACAAAAAAAGACAGATCCAAATTTAAAATATGAAGGGAAAATTATCCGCAATATCGATATTTTAGTTTACGATCCTTTTGGATATTCTGTAAATGACGTAATCAAGAAAGAATAGGTATATACGCTTAGAGCGCATTTTTAATTCATTGATTTTAGGCGTT
>JAVHQG010000118.1:0-4569 GCA_036171035.1 Bacteroidales bacterium | reverse complement strand
TTTCGTGAAAATTCGTGAAATTAGTGTCAACTTTATTTTTGCGTAACATGAGTTACTATGTATGAGATATTAGATTTAACTGATTATATCGTTTTGCAGTGCTGGTTTGTTAAATAATTGATTTTCAATTTGAAAATATCTAAACACAGCAATCTGCAATAATCAGGTTCTTCTAATAATTTTGTCGAAATCGGATAGATAATTTATTTCTTGCATTTTAGAGAAAATTTCAAATTCTTTCTCAACCATAGACATAGCAAGTTCATGCGAAATTTTACCAGAATGGTTTAATATATTTTGTTCATTAAATTGCAAAAAAGCGTCAAGTTTTCTAGTCCAGTCTTTCATATACATTATGTTTCGCCGCAAAGCTTGTGTTTCGGCATAATCTAAATACATTGATACTATTCGATTTAGTGTCTGTTATTTTTTGATAAAATCTGCGTTCACTACTACGAATATCACGTATTCGTGCAAGTTGTTCATCAAAATAATCTTTGCCAAAAGTGTATGATGGGTTTTTCAATCGCTCATCGTCCATTGTAAAGCCCTTAATAATATATTCTTTAAGTCTTTCAGTTGCCCATATTCTAAATGCCGTTGCTCTATTGCTGTTTATACGGTAGCCCACCGAAATTATGGCATTAAGATTATAATATTTTACAGGTTTAGATTGTTGCTTCCCTTCAATAGCCCCATGTTGAGTGGTGTGTTCCAAAATGGAACATACCATTTGTTCGTTTAGTTCACCACTATCAAAAATATTTTTCAAATGCTTTGAAATTGCAGGACGTTGTACCCCAAATAACTCGGCAATTTTATCTTGTGTAAGCCAAAGAGTTTCGTTTTGCAGAAAAATTTCAACTTTTACTTTGCCGTTAGGTGTTGTATAGAGAATTATTTCTTTAAAATTGTTTGTTCCCATGACTATAAATTAGCTTTTGTTTGTATTGCCTCATGTTCTTCTTTTAGTTCGTAAAATTTATGCGTAAGCTGTTTTATTGTCTTCTAATTTTCCACTGAATATGCTTTTCCGTTCCGCCACACATCTACAGCTTGAAACCACGAGGTTTTATAAATATCATTTCGAATAAGAACATAATCATTCTCGGAAAATGTGTTGTCAACTTTTTCGAAAGTAAAATTCATGGATGGTTGATTGGTTCGTTCGCCATAAATCCACTTTTCCATGTTATCGGATTTAAAGATTGTGCCAGGTGAGCCAAAAACAGTGTAAATCATTCCTCTGTCGGTCTTCCAGCCTTCTGTGTATGAAACAAAAAATTTATTTGCTAACTGTATTCTACTATAATAAATTCGTAATAATTCTTTTGAATGTGCAACAGTTCCTGTTAATTTTAACCAAAAATCATCTAATGCAATTTTAGAATTTTCATATGTATTCAGTTCTTCAAATTTCTTTTTTGTTGTAAGGAATCTGATTGGTTTAATGAGTTCTTCAGCCTCTTTTATTTCAGGATAAAATTTACCAAAATTTAACAGCGTGAGTCCATCACTTTTAGTTGTGTCGGTCTGAATAAAATACATCCCTTTTTGCACGAGTCTAAAAATTGTACTATCGTTATATGGAATTGTCCAGATACTATCAGGTATTAACTTCTCTGAAACCATTTTTTTTGTGGAAAAAGGAGGCAATGGCAGAGGGGACGTAATATTGTAATATTTTACAAATATTTTAGAAATAGGTTGCCGATCATATCTGATTTTAATAAGGTCATCTTCATGAAATGTGTTTTGAAACCATGGCTCTTTTAATTGCTCTGACGACAGAAAAAAATTTTGAGGAGAGTTTAATGTTGATTTATCAAATGAAAGAATGCTTTGGCTTCCACGATGTCTGAAAAAATCAATGTAAATTACCTCTAACGTATATTTTTGTAAATGTGAGGTATGAATTGGAATATACGTGATAAATTTCCCTTGTTTTGCTCCTCGTTGAATAAAATATGAAACAGTTGCACTATCAAGCAGCTCGTCGTTTTTTGCAGCATCTAACAATCGATAATGGACTTGAATCCTTGCTTTATTGAAGAAATCTTTAGACTGTGTGTTAAAAAACAGCTCGTTGGTATTAATCTTGAAAAAAAGTAGAGACAGTGTATCGCTTGAATGATAAACAAAACATTCAGGATGCAGAAGAGTAACACTCGGATTATAGAGAAACGACATATTTCTTGTGTCGAAATTAAAAAATGTTGTTCTACAACCTTTTAGTAAAAAAGCTGTAGTAAAACATAAAATAATAATTATTGCTGCAAATATTTTTTTCATACGCAACAACAAATGTATTATAAAATTATTAAATTTGAAATCAACAAGTTTTTTAAAGTTTTGGTGCGCATTAAAGACACCATAGTATTTTCAATAAATATTAAGTAACCACCTGAAAAATATAAGTCTATGACAAAAAAAGTAGCAGAAACAGCAGATCTTACAAAAACGCTGAATTTTCATATTGACAGTGTTGTTAATGGAACACGACGTTTTGAAAATGTTTTCCAGTCGCTATCACGAATGATTCTTGGTGATAACAGCAAAATCAAAAAAGTTACAATTAATGGCCGTAATACATATGATTTTGAGGTTTTCAGGCAAGGAGAGAAGCATATTATCGGCATGTTTGACGAAATTAATAGTTTTGTGTCATATGTAAAGGATGCCGCAGAAGGAGGTTCTTCAAAAGAGATGGCCTTTGTGCTGATTGGTGAGCCAGGAAATGGGAAAACCTTTTTTGTAGATCAGGTAAATTCAATGTATCGGGAGTTTATTGGTAAAGTTGAAAATCGCAGATATACCTTTCGTTTTATTAATCTTGACAAAATCGGAGGATATGGGAAAATTACATCTATTGAATCGCAAACTTTTGAAGACCCTATGATTCTAGCTATGAATCTGTTTGAAAATACGAGCGAAAATAAAGCATATCTACAGAGCAAAGGTGCGTCAACCAACCAAATAGGAGAGTATTATAAAGCTTTTCGGACACTTGGAGCCTGCACGTATTATATTTTAGAACAAATACGTAGTTATTGCAATAATGATCTTGATAAAATGCTTGAATTTGTTGAAATAATTACGGTTCCTGTTAGTGAGTCTAGGGGGACAATCACAGGGAAATATGCAGCAAAAGATAAGATTACATCGTCGGCAGTTGATTTGCTTGGAGATGAGTCTATATCGAGGCTGTTGCATATTACAGATACTGATAATCCGTATCGATTTGACTTACGCAGGGGAGCATTGGCAAGGGTTGCCGGTGGTGGTATCCACTTTGCTGACGAAATATTTAAAAATAAACGAGATCTTGTGCAGGTTTATTTAGGAGTGATTCAAAACCGTACAATTGAAATTGAAGGGTTTAGATGGCCTCTGGATACACTCATCATTGCAACTAGTAACAACTCTGAATTTGCTCGATTTTTGGAAGAAAAAGAACAAGCCCCAATCATTGACCGTTGCAGGATTACATATATGTCGCATAATACAAATTATAAACTGCAAAAAGAACTTACAGCTTACTCTATCGGAAGCAAGGAAAAAACTACCGTTCACAATGAAAAAATGCACATTGATCCAAACTTGAATTATGCTGTTTCTGTATCTATGATATTATCTCGTATGCCTCAATCCGACAAGCTTACACCCATAGAAATGATGAAACTTGCTGCCGGAGAAATTGCCGGGGAAAAAAGTATTAAAACATTAAGCGAAGTAATTAATGACTTAAATAATGATCCTGATATTACGAAACGATTTGGTCAAAAAGGATTGGGTCATAGAAATCTTGGGCGATCTATTCAAATTCTGTTAGAACGTTCAGAAACACAGGAAGGCAAATGTATGTACGCCGGAGATGTATTTAAGGCAATTGAAACAGTTATTATTGATTACATTCAAGATCCAAATGATAGGATAAAATATTTGAATGACTTGAAAATGGCCAAAGGATTATATCGTAAAAATGTGATGTCAACAATCTTTAATGCCTACATGAATGAACCCAATGCTGTAGAGAAAGATGTGTTGAATTATGTAAATATGATTATAGGAATTGATGCTAAAAATCTTGGCACAGACAAGGTTTGGACTTATCGTGACCCACAAACAGGAAAGATTATTCCGCTAAAAATTGATGAAACATTTATTGATAGCGTAGAAGACCGACTTGGACTTAAAACAAAAGAGCAAAAGCAAAGTTATAGAACGACTATTGCAAAAATTTATGGTCAGAAAATGATTAAAGAGCCTAACTATGATTTTATGGATAATAATGATCTGGTGAAGGCTGTTACCGATGTTCGTTTAAAATCTGATGTGGCAGGTGCAGGAAGCCTTGTAGGCGCATTGTCGAACCGCACAAATGAGGAAAATCAAAAACTGTATAACAGAATGATCGATACAATGATGAACAAACTTAATTATTGCAATACATGCGCTCAAAAAACCATTGAATATTTCTGTACACAGGATGATGCGAACTAGGAACATGATGGGATGATGGGATGATGAGATGATGGGATGATGAGATGATGGGATGATGGGATGATG
>JAVHQG010000117.1:0-4579 GCA_036171035.1 Bacteroidales bacterium | reverse complement strand
TCAAGGGCAAAAAATCGCTGAAAAATATTTTTTGGACTTTTCGGAGTGGACTCAACTTTTATGGTTTGTATTTCGCTTTTGAAAAAATCATTTGATAATTATTATCTGCCATCAGCATTTCCAGCGTAATTTTAGAGTTCTTCTTCATATATGAACGCACAATTTGTCTGCCCAGCCATACGCATGCTCTTGCCGGTGATTTGCGCGAGAAATTGGGCGTAAACGGACTATCATCCATATATTTTTTTAGAGAAAGAAAATCAGAAATAAATAATTGCTTTTTCTCTATCAGATAAATCCACATATCTTTTTCGCTGGCTGTACACCATTTTAGCTGTGCTGTAGTAAATCCAAATTTCAAGGAGTCATGTTCATTTGGAAGCATCGCATCTTCAAAATACATTACTTTTCCTTGATAAATCATCTGATTAATTAAATTATCTGTTTCTGTATTATATGGAAATTCACAATATGCCCATGCAATCATACAATCAGAAGGGATGCGCTCTTTATACATTTTATTGGTTGCAAATACGGGAAGATTAAGCCGTTTATAAAAATCACATTTACTGCCAAGATATTTATCGAGTCCAATTCCCAATATTTTATCTGCTGTTACAATAGACTGGTTAAAACCTGAAATATAAGTATAAATGGAGGGGATCGCTTTATTTGGAAAATAATATTTATAATGCTTGAATGCATCAGTAAGTCTCGCTTGTAAATCATTCACATTGGGAAAAACTTCTGTGCATTTTTTATTTACTTCATTGATGGTATAATCCGATAGAAAGCCTTTCAGATAATCAGGATAAGCACGCTGATTAGAACTTCCTATTGTAATAATTTTATTGTTATACATTTCAAAAAAAGCACCATATTGTGCATTAAATTTCGGTATTGCTTCGTCTATACTGTCGTGATTCAGCCCAAATAAATCCTTGTCAAAACGTTGAATGTTCAAATTAATCTTTATAGATGAAACATCAATATCAAATTTGTTTTTTGTTGAACAGCCAGCTAGCAAAGTGAAAAACACAAGTATCAACCCCAAATTAATATTAAATTTTTTATTCGTAGTCATAATAGAAATAGCTTCATGAAATAAAAGAGCAAAATTATGGTTTTTTAAATTCATTTTTTATTTAACTCATTTTTTATTTACTTTGTACGCTCTAATAGGGGTTTTAATTTAAACGATAAATATTATGAAAAAGCTTGTTGTTGTTTCAATTGCGCTAATTTTGGTTCTACATACATATGCACAAAAAAAATTCTCAGGAGGGCTTTTTGTAACGCCCGGTATATCTTGGTTAAAACCAGTGAATACAAAGGAAGCAAAAAACACTGGTGTTGGGTTAAGTTATAAAATCGGAGCAGAAATGAATATCAATCTGGTTGATAATTTTGCTTTCTGTATGGCACTGCAATATGCCAGTTATGGCGGAAAGTTTTCAATGGATAGTGTTACAAAAATCAAAACAACTGAGGAGGAAATTATAAATGTGCAAAACGTTGAAGTTAAAAGCAAACTAGGATATCTTGAACTGCCGCTTTCTTTTAAAGGTAAAACAAAAGTTGATCACATGACATATTTTATAAAAGCTGGAGGTCATGTTGGATTTAGAGTTTCTCCGCCTAAAGCAAATCTTATTGTTACAAAAGGTGCCACACCAAAAGAATACACAGATGTATTGATTCCTGATGAGATTAGCTTTTTAAATTTGGGTTATCATATTGGTGGGGGTATTGAATACGATCTTACCGGAGATACAAGAATATATGTTGAATGCCTATATAATGGCGGATTCTGGCCGGTTTCTACTATGGAAAGAATTAAACCCAGTGGTTCAGCTACTATAAAGCCAAATCTTTCATTAAGTGATGTTGGTTTGAAAATTGGTATTTTATTTTAATGCCTTACATCAAGATTATACAAACGGATAAAACTTTACATTTCGTAATCGATAAATATTGAATACCGAATACTTGATACCGATTCCCTATAAAAACAAAGCAAATATTTAGACCGTTTAAAGTATAAATAGTGTCAGCAAGAAAACGCCAATAATTTCGTTACTCTGTTTTGAAAACAGTCATTTACAAAAGTAAACTCCTTGATTTTCAAAACTACGAAAGCCTTATTCTTGACATTTTCTTATCTGACACTGAGTTTTCTTGCATACACTATGTAAATTGTTTAGGGGATTTGAAATAAATAAATCCCATTTTATGGGTGCATAAATGGAAAATTTAAGGAATTGTTAAATTCAAATCCCCTTATTAAACAACTATTGGCAGTTTAACATAAAATAATAACAATTTAATTTTTTTGCCATTTTGTTTATTATGTTATATTTTTACATAAAAATTTTATTATGGTAAACCAATATATTAAAGAGCTATTGGACAAAAATAATCGTGTAATCGTGCCTGATTTCGGGGCATTTATTACAAGGAGAAACGCTGCCTCATCTGATGGGAAATCTATTGTCTTTAATGATATTTTAAAATTTAACGATGGTCTGCTTGTCAACCATATCATTGCAAAAGAAAATATTGATATCACTGTGGCATTACAAAAGGTGACAGATTATATTCAAGAAATTAAAACTGTTTTTTCGCAAGGTGCTGATTATACAATTGAGGGTCTTGGGAGATTGAATCTTGATAAAAAAGGTAATGTTTCATTGCTCGATTGCACTACCGCTACAGAAGATAAAAAAGTGGAACAAGCAGAAGCAGTAAAAGAAAATAAGACAGAACGTTTAACAGAAACCGTTGAAAAAACACCTATTGCAGAATCGTTGCCGGTTGAGAGTCCTGAGACTCAAATCACAACAGAACAGGTTATCGTTACGGAAAATAAAATTGATGATACAGAAAAATTAACCAACACAATATCGAAGAACATCATTGTTCCACCTCCAATTCCTGTTGTTACAAAAGAGGAAGCTGTTCCTCCTCCAATTCCTGAAATCTCCACAAAAACTAAAGTAGAGGAAGACATTTCTACGAAACAAGATGTGTCAGAAAAAAAAGAAGAACCCAAGCAGGAAATTAAAAAACCCGAAACAAAGCAAAAGCCGGCAAAGGCTGAGAAATCGGCTAAAACAGAAATAAAAACAACATCAGGCACAAAGAAAAGCCCCCTATGGTTAACCATTACAATTTGGAGTATATCCGGATTACTTTTTCTTTCACTTATTTTTATGGGATCCATAAAATTCGGGTTTATTAAAGGCATAAATTTATTTTCCAGTGATGAATGGATAACAACAAATGATAAGCTACATATGGATTTAGAAGAATATAATAAGAAATATTTGGATAAATTGGTATTACCTGAAATCAACAAAGACGACAACAAAAAAGGAGCATTTTCGCTCACTGACAATGAATCAACTGGTAGTTTTGATGCTCCACCTGCTGTTGATTCTGTAGCTACCGATAACAAAACAACCGAGCCGACAGCTTCTGCTAGTTCCTCGGAAGGATCTTTTGGGAGTTTTGATGAATCAGCAAATACAAAAAACACAAAAGCAGAAAAGACAACAAAAGATATTTCTTCAAAAACAAACACAAAACAACAAAGCACAGGTAACAATACTACAAACAGCGGAGTTAAAGGGAAATACGTGTTAGTAGCCGGATCGTTTAAAACCAAAGATGCAGCAGATCGGTTTATTATTCAATTAAAACAAAAAGGGTTTTCATCTGCCGAATATGTGGGAATAAGCAATGGTATGCACATCACTTGTTATTGTGCGTTTGGATCAAAAAATGAGGCCAATGCCGAGCTGCAAAAATTAAAGCAAAAAGGTGTGCAAACATGGATTCTCAACAACTAAAACTCTACGAAAAAAAACTTTTTATTGACGGCATTGGTGATATTGAGTTTTATAGAAGTATTAAGGCAAAAAGTATCTCTATTCAAGTAAAGCCATTTGCATCTGTAAAAGTTACGGTTCCACAACGTGCATCTATCGACGATGCAGAACGTTTTTTGCGGAGCAAACAGGCTTGGCTAAAAAAAACAATTGCTAAAAAAAACAAAACAGAACACAATTTTACTGTCTTTGATTTTACCACAGAATTTTCTACCATAGAGCATAAACTTGTATTGCAACCTGAAGCAAGAAACAACATAAATATTCTTGTGAAAGATGGGATTATAAAGGTTGCTTTCCCTATGAACGCTGATGTGAAACATAAATTAGTGCAACAATGTATTCGCAAGGGAATTGAAGAAGCGTGGCGCATAGAAGCACGCAAATATTTACCGGAGAGATTGCAAATGCTTGCTAATAAATTTGGTTTTAAATATAAGAGTGTATCTGTTAAAAACACAAAATCGCGTTGGGGAAGCTGTTCACCTGAAAATGATATTGCACTATCAATTCATTGCATCAGGCTTCCTCAAAACTTAATAGATTACATCATCCTTCATGAATTGGTACATACCATTCATAAAAATCATAGTACACGGTATCACAACGAGCTTGCACGAGTTTTGCCAAACGAAAAGGAACTTTCAAAGGAAGTTGGGAAATATCACACAAAAATTTATTAGTATAGT
>JAVHQG010000116.1:0-20615 GCA_036171035.1 Bacteroidales bacterium | reverse complement strand
TGAAGTGGTCGTCGGATAATAAAATGATTTCCATTTTTTAAAAATACATTATTTAACAAAAGTTAAAAGTGCTTCTGCAATACCTATATCTGCAGATGTTGTTATTTTTATATTTTCTCTGTTTCCTTCAACTAGATTTATTTTTACTCCTGTTTTTTCTACAACGCTTGCATCGTCGGTAAATTCTTGAACATAAGTCTGTTGATATGCTGAAATTAATATTTCTGATTGAAATACTTGTGGTGTTTGTATCACCTTAAAATTATTTCGATTTACCGATTTGTTGTTTTCACCGTTGGTTTGCCTGATTGATTCTGTAATAGGCATCACAGGAATAGCGTTTCCTAGTTTTTCGGCCATGTCAAAACATCTGGTAATTGTATCTGTACCAACTAATGGCCTCACACCGTCATGTACTGCTACGAGACAATTTTTTTTGATTTCAGAAAGTGCATTTTGAACGGAATGAAAACGTTCTGTTCCACCAACTACAATTTTATGGGTAATAGAAAAATCATGTGCAATGCATAGTTGATTCCATGTTTCAATCTGTTGTTGAGGAAGTACTAAAATAAAATTAATTTGCTGATCGAATTTGTAAAATTGCTCGAAAGAGTACATTAATATTGGTTTCCCATGTATTGCAAGAAACTGTTTAGGCAACTCAGATAACATTCGTTTACCACTTCCTCCTGCTACTATAATTACATATTTTTTCATGGGGGGAAAATTTAAAAATCTGCAAGCGTCAACCTACAACATTTTTTCTTAAAGTTTAAACCTCGCCAGCCTTTCAATCCAACTTTTTTTAACACTTGATGTTTCATCGCTATCGCTTTCCTGTTCATCAACTAATTTATCAGGGATGTGAAATTCAACTGTGCGAATAAACTCAATCGTCTTATTGATTTCTGTGTATAATATTTTGTCGTTTTCTATAAATGGAACATATGATCTATATCGTTCAATAAATTTTTCAATAAATGGAGATGATTTTTTTGGTCTTCTGAATGCTATGGCTTGTGCGGCAGTGAGCAATTCTATGGCAAGTATTTTTTCTACATTTTCCACCACTCTATATGCTTTTATAGCTGCGTTGCCACCCATACTTACGTGATCTTCTTGTCCTTGTGATGATTCTATGGAATCAACAGATGCAGGTGTACATAGTTGTTTGTTTTGATTTACGATTGAGGCTGCTGTGTACTGCGGAATCATTAGTCCTGAATAAAATCCGGAATTTGAAATAAGGAAATTGGGTAATCCTCGTTTTCCTGATAATAGTTGATACGTACGTCGTTCAGATATATTACCTAATTCTGCTAATGCAATAGCAAGAAAATCTAATGATATGGCAAGTGGCTGTCCGTGAAAATTGCCACCTGATAAAATTTGATCCTCTTCAGGAAAAATTGTTGGATTATCAGTAACAGAATTTATTTCAGTCAAAAAAATATTTGAGATATAGTTAAATGCATCCTTTGAAGCTCCGTGTACTTGTGGAATACAGCGAAACGAATAGGGATCTTGCACATTTTCTTTTGGTTGATTCATCAGTTCACTTTCTTCAACAAGTAAACTAATTGTTTCTGCTGTTTGTACTTGTCCTTTATGGCATCTAACTCCTTGAATTAGCTCACTAAATGGTTCAATTCTTCCATCAAAAGCCTCTAGTGAAATAGTACCTACAATATCTGCCAATTCAGATATTCTAAATGTTTTTAGCATAGATGAAACTGCGTAAGCACTCATAAACTGTGTGCCATTTAGTAGTGCAAGCCCTTCTTTTGATTTTAATTTGAGGGGCTGCCATCCAAGTTTCATGTAAACCTCTTCGGTTGAAATGCATTTCCCATCAAAAAAAACTTCTCCCATACCTAGCAGAGGGAGAGCAAGATGTGCCAATGGAGCCAAATCGCCGGATGCGCCCAGAGATCCTTGTTCATAAACAACCGGGATAATATTATTGTTAAACAAGTCCACTAAACGTTGAACAGTTGATAGTTGCACACCTGAATGACCATACGAAAGTGTTTGTACTTTCAACAGTAACATGATTTTTACTATGCGTTCCGGCACGATGTTCCCAAGTCCACAAGCATGCGACATCACAAGATTTTTTTGTAATTCACATAGCTCATTTGCGTTAATGTTGGTATTACAAAGTGCACCAAATCCAGTATTAATGCCATATAATGGCGTTTTTGATGTGCTGATTTTTTTATCAAGATATTCCCTACATCTATTTATTCGTTCGATAGAATCTTTTGATAATTCTATTTTTAAATCTTCTCGTAAAATTTTGAAAATATCTCTATAAGTAAGTTTTTCAACACTGATTTTATGTGATTTTGTCTGCATTAATAAGAATACTTTATGTGATAAATGATTAAAAAATAGCTAATAATTTCTATTTGAATATTTGTGCAAAATTACAAAATTTTAATTCATTGATTTTTGTAATTGCGGTATTTGTTCACAAAATCTTACAAATTAAAATATATAGGAAATATTATCGTTATTTCCCGGAACTTAACAATTCCATAGCATTGCTGATAGCGGCCTCTGTAAGTTCGCTACCGGAAAGCATGCGGGCTATTTCGGTGATGCGTTCTTCTTTCGTAAGTAATTTGATTTGGGTGGAAGTTGTTTCTTTGGTTTCGGTTTTGTATGTCATGTAGTGGTGTTCTCCTTTGCTGGCTATTTGTGGCAAATGTGTGATGCTGATCACTTGTATTTGTTTAGCTATTTTCCTCATGATTTCGCCCATTTTATCTGCGATGTCTCCTGAAACACCAGTGTCAATTTCATCAAAAATAATGGTGGGCAAGTGAGAGTACTCTGCAAGCAGCGATTTGATGCTTAACATTAATCTTGATAATTCTCCTCCGGAAGCTACTTTTGAAATATTTTCTGTTTCAATATTTTTATTTGCAGAAAATGTAAAGATAACATTATCTATCCCTGTTATTGTCGGATCTTCCAGCTTATTAATTTGAATATTTAATTTGGCATGTGGCATACCAAGCTGTTTTAATAAACCAATAATATCTTTCTCAATTAGTGGAGCTGCTGTTTCCCGATTTTTATGTAATTTTTTGGCTTGCTCTAGCAGTTCCACATAAAATTTTTCAATCAAGTTTTTTGTCTTATTTATCTCTGAATCAAACGAGGTAATTTCATTAATTTGGCTTTCAAACGCATCTTTAATTGAAATCAATTCTTTACATGTTGCAACTCTGTGTTTTTTTTGTAAAGAATATATAATGTTCAAACGGTCGTTGATTGTAAAGATTCTTTCCGGATTGTTTTCACTATTTGAAACAAGTTTTTGGAGACTGTTAATGATGTCTTTTAACTCTATGACAGTACTTTCTAACCGGTTTTGTAACTCACTCGTTTCTTCTTGATATTTTACAATATTTTGAATGGCTGTTTGGGCTTCTTTTAGCTGTGCCAGAATACTATTTTCTTTTTCGGTAAAGAGAAAAAGTGCTTTATCAAGATTTGAATTAATTTCTTCAACATGTGTTAAAATGGCAAGTTCTTTTTCAAGATTTTCCTGTTCTTCTTCAAATATATTTGCTTCATTTAGTTGGTCAAATTGAAACTGATAGTAATCGAGGTCAGTCTTTGCTTTAGTTGCCTTATCAACCAGATCGGATAATTTTTGTTTTATATTTTTATACTCTAAAAATGTTGTTTTATATTTTGCCAAAATATCTGCACAACCTGCATACGTGTCAATTATTTGTAGTTGATATTCGCTGCTGCTTAACGAAAGATTTTGATGTTGTGAATGAATGTCAACCAAATGTGCCCCAATTTCTTTTAATATGCTTAAATTTACCGGAGTATCATTAATAAATGCTCTAGACTTGCCGTCGGCACTAATTTCTCTGCGTATAATTGTCGTATTTTCGTAGTCCAAAGCATGTTCTGCAAAATAAGATTGTAGGGAATAATTTGTAATCTCAAAACGACTTTCAATAATACATTTTTTTGATTTGTCTTTGAGAATGCCTGTATCTGCACGTTGACCTAAAATCAGAGACAATGCTCCCATCAAAATTGATTTTCCGGCACCTGTTTCTCCTGTAATCGTTGAAAAACCTGTGTAAAAATGAATTTCTAGATTTGATATGATTGCGTAGTTTTGTATATATAGCGAAAGCAGCATTAAGACGATTGGATTAATTTTAAAAGTTCTTCAATTGCGTTTGCTGTATCAATATTTTTCTTCACAATAACTTTTTTCTTGTAAAGATTTACTTTCCCAACGCCAGCCCCAACACAGCCAAAATCAGCATCGGCCATTTCGCCCGGACCGTTTACAATACAACCCATAACGGCTATTTTTAATCCTGTCAAATGGGATGTTTTTTTCTTAACTTCACTTAAAACTTTTTCTATATCAAATTGTGTTCTGCCGCAGGTTGGGCATGAAATATATTCTGTTTTTGAAATTCGTGCTTGCGTTGCTTGTAAGATTCCATAAGCTGCTGAACATATTTGTTTAGTGCTTACATATTTATTTTTTATAAACATTCCGTTGCATAAACCATCTGTAAAAATTGATCCAAAATCGCAGGAACTTTCAACTAAAAATTGTTGATAGTTCTTCGTTGAATATTTTTTTTCTATAATCACCGGTATTTTGCATTTTTCAGCGATCAAGATAGAAAAAGAAGCACGTATTTTTTTTTGTGAAGAGCCGTTTAAGATTAAAACACTAAACCTTGAAGATAATAATTTTTTACAAAATTCCGTGTTAATATCTTTGCAGGAAAGTTTAATAAAATTTAAACCATCCGGAAATTGGGTTACATTAAGAAACTCTTTTTTTGTAAAAACCGGGAAAATATTTTCAGATTTATCGAGCTTGTTAAATGTGGAAAAATCAACAATAAAATGCTTTTGGGGATATGTGTTGAAATTTATTTTTTGCTTTCCAATATAGAAAAAATCAGGTGTTGCTTGTAGTGAATCAATCTTTTTTTGATGCAAATCACAAATCACAATAGGGTGATTTTCTCCACCAATATTTTTTATTAGAATTGTTTGGTGTACATTAAATTTAAAAGGATCAAAAATTTGTTGCGTAAAAAGCAATTCTGTGGTTTTTCTTCGCTTGGGTGCATAATAATTCACAATTGCCTTTGCAACAGGTATTTCTTTTTCGGGTGATTCGGTAAGCGATACACGAATTGTATCACCTATTCCATCAGCAAGCAAATTGCCAATCCCACATGCCGATTTTATTCTACCATCTTCAGCATTACCCGCTTCTGTGACTCCAAGATGAATTGGAAAACACAGGTTCTCGTTCATCATTTTTTGAACCAATAGACGAGTTGCTTGCACCATTATTCGAATATTGCTTGCTTTCATGGAAATTACAATATTCCTAAAATTATTGGAATCACAAATTCGTATAAATTCCATTGCCGATTCAACCATTCCGAGGGGAGTATCTCCATAGCGGATAACTATCCGTTCCGATAGCGACCCATGATTTGATCCGATGCGTAAAGCAGTGCCATATTCTTTGCAAATCTTAAGGAGTGGTGTAAGACGGATATTTATTTTATCAATTTCTGCTTGATATTCTGTATCCGAATAATTAATTTTTCCGGTTTTTTTATCAGTGTAATTTCCCGGATTAATTCTTATTTTTTCGACAATTCGCGCACAATATTCAGCTACTTTTGGATTAAAATGTACATCGGCAATAAGTGGAAAATGGAAACCTTTTTTCTGTAGTGATTTTTTTATATTAATAAGGTTTTGTGCTTCTTCCATTCCGGGTGTAGTAATGCGCACAAATGCCCCACCTGCTTTATATATTTTTATTGCCTGATCAACGGTTGCTTCTGTATCCAACGTTTTGGTATTGGTCATAGATTGCAAACGAACTGGGAAAGAACCACCCACGGAAAAATCACCAATCCGAACAATTTCCGGCTTAAATATTTGTACTTTTTTTGATTCTATAGGCTTGAGCATTTTGATCTATATTAACTATTATTGTCATATGATCTCAAATTTTTCCCTTCAATATAATTCATAAATGAAGTGCTTACAACCTTGTTACCTCCTGGTGTTGGATAGTTTCCGGTAAAATACCAGTCGCCATTATGTTTTGGAATAGCCTTGTGTAAATTTTCTATGGTCTGATAAATAATTTCAAGCTCTGCATTTAGTTTTTCGGGTTTTAAGAGATCTACAATTTTTTTAGATATTTCTTCATTTGTAAACATGCTATAGATATTTTTCACATAGTTTACAAATTCTTCTTTAGGTAGGTCTTTTTGTTCTTTGCATTGTCTGTAAACTTCATTAATAATGCTGTATTTCCCTTTTTCTTTCAATAGTTTCATAGCTGCTTCAAAAGCAATAAATTCGCCCATTTTTGCCATATCTATACCGTAACAATCAGGATATCGTATCTGAGGTGCTGATGAAACTATTACAATTTTTTTTGGAGCCAACCGATCAAGCATTTTAATGATACTTTCTTTCAGTGTTGTCCCACGTACAATCGAATCATCAAGCACTACAAGGGTATCTGTGTTTGTGTTTACTGCACCATATGTAACATCATATACATGTCCTACAAGATCTTTCCTCCCCTCATCTTGTGTAATGAATGTTCTCATTTTTACATCCTTAACCGCCACTTTATCAATTCGAGGGCTTAATTTGAAGATTGCATCGAGTTTTTCTTGATTGATTTCATTTGGCCGGAGTTGTAGTATTTTTTCTTTTTTTACAGTGTCACAATATTCATTTAAGCCTTCTAATAGCCCATAAAATGCAACTGATGCTGTGTTTGGAATATATGAAAAAACAGTGTTTTCCAAATCATAATTTATGGCTTTCAATATCTGTGGACAAAGCAACCGACCCAATTTTTTTCTTTCTTTATAAATTTCTTTATCTGTTCCGCGCGAAAAATATATTCGTTCAAATGAACATGGTTTTGGTGTTTGTGACTCTAATATTTTTTCTTCGGTAATTCGACCATCTTTTTTAACAATAATAGCATATCCCGGCTGTAACTCCTTTACATGTTCAAAAGGAATGTTTAATGCTGTTTGTATTACCGGGCGCTCTGATGTTGCAACAAGAATCTCATCGTTGTAATAATAATATGCAGGACGTATTCCCCATGGATCGCGAATAACAAAAGCATCTCCATGACCAAACATTCCGGCAACAGCATATCCTCCATCCCAGCGTTTACACGATTCTTTGAGTATCCTGTTCAAATCAAGGTTTTGAGCAATTTCTTTTGAAATAGCCATGTTATCAAGACCTTTATCTTTATATACTCGAAATGCTCTTTCATTTTCTTTATCCAGAAAGTGTCCTATTTTTTCAAGAATCGTTACGGTATCAGAGAAATCATCTGGGTGTTGACCCAATTCAACTAAGTGATTAAATAGCTCATCAACATTGGTTAGGTTAAAATTTCCGGCAAGAACCAGCGTTTTTGTTTTCCAGTTATTTTCACGCATAACCGGGTGAACATTTTCAATATTATTTCTACCGAATGTGCTATATCGCAAATGTCCAAGATATAATTCTCCTGCAAAAGGTAGGTTTTCTTTAGCCCAAAATGGATCTTGTAATAATTCCGGATTGTTCTCGTTTACTTTGTTAAACTGTGTATGTATTGAATCAAAAATATCTTTAATTGCAGAATCTGAATTTGATCGGTATCTGTGAATGTATTTTTTACCGGGCTTTAAATCGTGTTTAATACATACAGCACCTGCCCCATCTTGTCCTCGATTGTGCTGCTTTTCCATAAGAAGATAAAGCTTGTTGAGTCCATACATCCAACTGCCATACCGTAATTTGTAATATTCAAGGGGTTTTAGTAGGCGGATCAATGCAAAACCGCATTCATGCTTAATTTGTTCGCTCATTGCAGGATATTTGTGTTTCTTAAACGCAAAGTTATTGTAAAAATGGTTATTTCTTTATTATTTGAACTAAAATAATTAGTGCAATAAAAATTACGATATATGCTTCTTTGAGCCATTTTCTCTTTAAGCTGATTAGAAAAAATGATAGCATAAAAGAAATCGGTAAACCTGCAAAAATAAATAATTCTTGTGCTGTAGAACGAATTGCAATAAATAGCGTTGTACAAGAGCAAATGAATAAAATCAAAACAGTATAATATCGTCTGATTGCAACCTTCTTAATATTTATCCCTTGTATAAAATAAAAAAATGAGAGAAGTATCATGAATAAAAGAAACATAAAAAACACATAATAGTAGGTATTAAAATATAGTGTTTTATTATGAAATGATATAATATTGTTTTTTATTAATTCTGAAAAAACAGGTAGCTTGTCGAAAAGATAATAGTAAGAACTTACAAAAATATATGGAATAATAAGTCCCATGATGGAAATAAACCATTCGGCAATTTTAAATGGTTTAACAATCATAAATGCTATCCAGAAAACAATAACAAACCAGATAGTGTTAAAATAAAAAAGACTGCCTATAGATAATAAAAATGATACATCGAACACTTCAGAAAAAGTGTTTTCACGCCTATATGTTAGAAATAATCGGTCAATAGCAAAAAGAATAAAAATGTTTGCCCACAATGCAGGATGCTGCCTTTGCATCTGAAAAAAACAACCTGTAAGAAGAATAAAAATAAAAGCAGGAAGAAACGACCGATTTTCAATAAGTATATATTTTACATTAAGCCGGATAAGTAACACTACTTGTATTGCGATTAAAATAAAACCTAGTATTACTTGTAGGTATGTGTTTTCGCCAATAAAGTTGCTGATTATATAGTAAAATGGCATTTGTTGCTCTTCAAATGGGAACGCAAAATATGATCCCAATACTAATGCTTTCCCCCAAAGTAAAAACATCAATATTGGCATAAGTATAAATACCAAAGGACTATTGTTGTTGAATAATTTAAAAAAAAACATTTGTACACATTTTATATGCACAAATGTAAAATATATTGAAGATATATAATTAGTGTCGGCAAAAAAACGCCAATAATTTCTTTAAACAACGCACAAACTTGCTAATACTGTTACCAGCAGTATGCCGTGTTTTAAAAACTAAAAATATAAGAATAGGCGAAAATTATCTTTCAAAATTTTTGTAGTTATTTGGTATTTGAAAGAGAGAGTTTTCAAGTTTTGAGTTTTTAATATCAATTACAGATAGTTTCATCTTTGAATCTCGAAGTAAAGTCCGTTCTTCTGATTGTAAAGCTCCAACGCAGTTGATGTTTGGAATATGCAGAAAAAAGTTTGCTTGCTTTTCTGAACGATTAAGAATTTTTAATAAATTGCCAAAAAAGCAAAAATTGTCGTTTGCAACCCAATAGGTTATTTCGGTATTTTGCGATTTGTTTTTCACTCTCCATTGCAGGCAGTCATAACCAAAAATTTTCTTTTTGTTTGTTGTTTTTATGATTTCAAAGCCTTTGTCATCGTTAGGTGTAAAAGGATTAGATCGGAGTTTCATGAACATCTTTTTAGATGGGCTGATAGCTGTCATATCCTCATTTTTAAGGTTAACTAGCAAACTGTTCATGATTGTTTTCTTTTTATCAAGCTCATCAACTCTTACCATGTCTCCTTTTACGTGATAGGCAAAATATGAAGTATCTACATTTGTGAATTTCACAAAAAAGATGCTCCCCTCAAAAGGTTTTTGTGCTTTAGTATTAAAGAGCGAAATAAATACAATCGTCAATGAAAATACAAATTTGAACATAGAAAAACATCATTTAGTCAATAAACCCGAATAAAATCAGTAATTTCTACGGAAAAAACAAGAAAAGGTTACAGCTCTTGTAATAAAAATAATATTATCTAACTCACAATGCCTGAACCAATTCTTTAATAAGTTTTGTCATTTTTTGTTCTGCTTGTTCTGCAACACGTTGCACTTCGGCATGGGATACTTCAACTATTTTCCCCGGAACGCCAAGATCTGTGATAATAGAAATTGCAAAAACAGGAATGTTCATGTGGTGAGCAACAATAACCTCGGGTGCTGTGGACATGCCAATAGCATCAGCACCAATATATCGAAAATATTTGTATTCTGCCGGGGTTTCAAAAGTTGGACCTGTTACTGCACAATAAACTCCTTGATGTACTTTGATATTATTTTTTGCGGCAATTTCCAGTGCTTTTTTAATAATGGTTTGATCATATGTTTTGCTCATATCCGGAAATCTGGCACCAAGTTCGGCAATATTTTTACCAATTAGTGGGTTGGGAATTAAGTTGATATGATCATTGATAATCATCAAATCTCCGATTTCAAAATTAGGATTAACACCACCACTAGCATTTGAAACGAATAAGTTTTTTATTCCTAAATATTTCATTACTCTAACAGGAAATGTAACTTGTTGTGAAGTGTATCCTTCATAGTAATGAAAACGACCCTGCATGGCAATTACTTTTTCCCCGTTTAGATTTCCAAAAATCAATCTTCCTTTGTGACCTTCAACGGTAGATACAGGGAAATTTGGGATGGTTTCATAACTTAAACTTTGAATAATTTCAATTTCGTTTACTAGTCCGCCAAGACCTGTTCCAAGAATAATTCCTATTTCCGGCTGAAAATTAATTTTATTTTGAATAAAAGCCGCTGTACTTTTTATTTGTTCTAACATAACTTAAAATTTGATTATTAAACGTATCGTGATCTTTATACATGAATTCTATTTCAATAGGGATGTAGTATATATTGTTTTTAATCACAGGGCTTAAATCCTCAAAATCTTTGATTCGCATAGCGTCTTTTTCAGTTGTGAGAATGATTTTATTGAAAGAACTGATGCTTTCAAATTTTTGCTCAATAGCAGCCAGATCTTTTTGCATATATATGTAATGATCCGGATAGTTGATATGTGCAATATTTTTGGTAAGAGTTTTTAAATGGGTTAACAGTTGACCGGAATTGGCGATGCCCGTAATTAAAAGAATTGAAAACTCAGCAGTGCAATCTTTTAGTTCTTTTTTAAAAACAGATGTTATATTCCCGTATTTTATTGTTGTAAAATATAATGATTGGTAGGAAAACAGGTGAAGTTCCATTTCAATAATCCTTCGTTCAATGGGTTTCATGTCTCGTGGACATTTTGTAACCAAAATGATGCTGGCGCGTTTCATCTGATGTGGGTTTTCTCGTAATCCCCCGTACGGTAGCATTGTGTCGTTGCGCAAAGGTCTATTATAATCTATAAGAAGAATTGAAATTCCCGGAGATACGCTGCGGTGCTGAAAAGCGTCATCTAAAATTATCACATTTAATGTACCGAATAATTTCAGCAGATTCCATATTCCTTTAACCCGATCTTCGCACACAGCTACAATGACTTCCAGAAATTTTTGTTTGATTTGTTTAGGTTCGTCTCCAATTTCTGACACTCTTGATTCTGGTGTAGAAATAATAAACCCATTGGTTTTGCGCTTATATCCACGACTTAATGTTGCAATCGTAAACTCATTTTTCATAAGCGAAATAAGATACTCGGTGGTAGGTGTTTTACCGGTGCCGCCAACTGTAATGTTTCCAATTGAGATAACCGGAATATCAAATTCGTGGGAAGGAAGTATTTTAAGATCAAAAAGCTTATTACGAACGAAAATGATCAGACCATATATGAGTGATATTGGGTATAAAAAAACACTTCTTTTGCCAGCCTGTTCGGAATACATATTTACCTGTTAATAATCTGTTGAAAAAATATGTAAATATATGATAAATAATTAAATATACAATGTTTTTTTATGTGAAATTAATTGACAGAGAGCGAACCAGTTGTAAAATTTATAAACATTTATTAATAAAGAAAACTATCCTGCAGATTGTAGTTTTTGTATGTTTACTTTTTCTATTTGGTTTTGCGCTAATTTTTTTGTTATAATAAAATGAGTTTCTTTGAGAGATGGTAATTCAAACATGCTATCTGTCAGAATAGCTTCGCAAATGGCGCGTAGTCCACGGGCACCTACTTTAAATTCTATTGCTTTTTCAACAATAAAATCAAGTGCACTATCATCAAAACAAAGTTCAATGTTATCCATTGCAAAAAGCTGGATATATTGTTTGGTTAAGGCATTTTTTGGTTCGGTAAGAATTTGTTTCAGTGCTTCTTTACTCAATGGTGTTAAGTAAGTAAGCATGGGAAGTCGTCCAATAATTTCAGGTATCAGACCAAAAGATTTTAGATCTTGTGGTGCAATATATTGCATGATATTTTGTTTGTCAATACCTTCAACATCGAGGCTAGAAGAGAAGCCCACAACTTTTGTATTGAGACGTTGTGCAATTTTTCGTTCAATTCCATCAAAAGCACCTCCGCAAATAAAAAGAATATCTGTTGTATCAACCGCAATCATTCTTTGTTCAGGATGTTTGCGACCACCTTGTGGAGGCACATTCACAATAGAACCCTCTAGCAATTTCAACAATCCTTGTTGCACGCCTTCACCTGAAACATCGCGAGTGATAGATGGGTTGTCACTTTTTCGTGCAATTTTATCAATTTCATCAATAAATACAATTCCTTTTTGTGCTGCCGCCACATTATAATCTGCAACTTGCAACAATCTGGTGAGTAAGCTTTCAACGTCTTCTCCAACATATCCGGCTTCTGTAAGTACCGTGGCGTCAACAATTGTAAAGGGAACTTGCAACATTTTAGCAATAGAGCGGGCAAGAAGTGTTTTTCCTGTACCTGTTTCACCAACTAAAATAATATTAGATTTTTCAATTTCAACGTCGGTTTTCTTTTTTTTACTGGATAATCTTTTGTAGTGATTATAAACAGCAACAGAAAGAGTTTTTTTTGCGTTTTCTTGTCCAATAACATATTGGTCGAGAAATGTTTTTATTTCTTGTGGTTTTGGTATTTTTTTTAGTTCAGCATCAAATGAACTTTTTGATTGAATTTCGGTTTTTACAATATCATATGCTTGTTCAGCACATTTATTGCAAATGTTTCCGGTAGCTCCTGAAATAAGAAGACCAACATCTTTTTTTGTGCCACCACAGAATGAACAACGTTCTACCATTATTATTTCTTTTTTTCGTGTTTGATTTCACCAAGTTTTTTATCACGAAATAGAATTTCGTCAATCATTCCATATTCTTTGGCTTCAGATGCAACCATCCAGTAATCGCGATCAGAGTCACGTTCTACTTTTTCGTAAGTATTACCTGAATGCAATGCAATAATTTCGTAAAGTTCTTTTTTAAGTTTTAATATTTCACGAGCAGTAATTTCAATATCAGATGCTTGTCCTTCAGCACCACCCATTGGTTGATGAATCATGATACGTGAATGAGAAAGGGCAGAACGTTTTCCTTTTGTTCCTGCAACAAGCAGTACAGCTCCCATAGATGCAGCCATTCCCGTACATATGGTTGCAACATCACATTGTATAAATTGCATGGTGTCGTAGATACCAAGACCTGCATATACTGATCCACCAGGTGAATTCAAATAGATTTGAATATCTTTTGTAGAATCTGTTGATTCGAGAAATAGAAGCTGTGCTTGAATAATGTTTGCTACATAGTCGTCGATACCTAATCCAAGAAAAATAATTCTGTCCATCATTAAGCGTGAAAACACATCCATTGATGCCACGTTCATTTGACGTTCTTCGATGATGGTAGGGGAAATGTAGTTATTTGTAATTGAGGCGTATTTATCAAAGACTAAACTATTGATACCACGATGTTTAATCGCATAATTTCTAAATTCTTTTTGAAGATTCATATAAAATTTTATATTGGTTATTAAAATTACTAATGTGTGTGTTCACAATCATCTGTGTGTTCGTGTTCATGATTATGTTCATTAACTTCGTCTATAGCAAAAAGTTTATTAAAACCATCCAGTGAAATTTCTTTTTGCTCAAGGGTAACTGCATTTTTGATATAATCAATCACTTTGTTTTCGTATTTAGCTTCAAGAAATTTTTGTTTTTGCTCATCTTTTTTCAAAGATTCTTCAGCATATTTAATAAGAGATTCTTCGGGAATACTATTAATACCGTACTGCTTAAATTGGAGGAGGAGACTTTCTTTAGCTGCGTCTAAAATTTCATTTTCGCTAACTTTTATTTCATTATCGCGAGATATTTTATCTTTTATCAATTGCCATTTTAAGTCATTTGTAAAGAGCGGAAATTCTTTTTCAACTTTTTCGATTGTAAGATCTTTATTTGTTGAGGTTAGCCAGCGTTTTAGAAATGTTTCAGGAAGTTCAATATTAATAGACTTAACCATGTTTTCTTTTACGTCAAATAAAAATTTATAATCACTTTCTTTTGAATAAAATTCTTCTATTTCTTCTTTTATTTTGACTTTAAAAGTTTCTTCTGATGTTACATCTTCTCCGAAAACGCTTTTAAAAAGATCTTCATTTATTTCATGAGGAACATATTCTGTGATTTCGGTAACTGTCATGCGAAACGAGCCAGAAAGGGACTCTGCTGCTTCTTTGGTAATTGAAAGCATGGATGATATTTCCGTATTATTTGGGAAAGCTTTTTTTATATCAAAATCAATAGATGTTCCCAGTTTAGCAGATAAAAATTTATTTTTTTCATTTTCATCCTGAATAACAGACGGTGAAAGGGTCGCTTTTTCTTTTTTAATGCCAAATTCCGGCATGTTTCCGGCGGTATCGAGTTGTGCAAGGTCTCCTTTTAAAATAGATTTTTCAGATACATCCTCTGTTTGTATGAGAGTGCTATATCTGCTGGCATAACGAGAAATCTGATCTTCGACAACTTTTTCGTCAGCTTGAATTTTGTAATATGGATAGATAAGTGATTTATCAATTTTTAAATCAAATTCGGGGGCAAGACCAATATCAAAAGAGAATTCAAATTCTTCCTGATTATCTAAATCAAGAGGGCTATTATTATCCATATTCGGAATCGGATCACCAAGCAAGTGTAACTTTTCTTCTACAAAATATTTTGAAAGACCGTCTGAAACAATTTTGTTTAATTCGTCAAGGAGTACATGTTTCCCATACATTTTTTTAATCATTCCTACCGGAGCCATTCCCGGACGAAATCCGTCAATTTTGGCTTTTCTGCGATAATCTTTAAGCAGGTTATCTACACGGTCAGCGTAATCGTTTTTTTCAATTTTCAGCCTTAATACGGCATTCATTGTGTCTTTTGATTCTTTTATTATGTTCATGATAAAAAATATTTTACTGGTTATAAATTTGCGGTTTAAGGCTGTATTACACGATTTGCCGGATACCTTTTTTTTAAGAGCCGCTAAATTAATGAAAAATACAAAACCATGAAATTATTTTTCATGGTTTTGTTATGAATTTATTTGTTTATTAAGATTTCAGGATGGCGGAAAGATTAATATCCACCCTTTGAAGTTTCACCTGTAACAATGGCAATACTAGCACCACAGCCTAATCTACTGGCTCCGGCGTTGATTAATGCTACTGCTGAATCATAATTTTTAATGCCACCACTTGCTTTAACGCCCATATTTGGACCAACAATTCTGCGCATTAAAACGATATCTGAAACTGTTGCGCCGCCACCAGAAAAACCTGTACTAGTTTTTACAAAATCGGCATCTGCCTTTTTAGAAATTTCACAAGCCAATATTTTTTCTTCATCGGTTAGCAAGCCGGTTTCAATGATTACTTTTAATATTGTAGTTCTTCTGCAAGCCCTTTTAATTGAGCGAATATCTTCTTCAACCAATTTTAAATTTCTTGATTTAAGTGCACCAATGTTTATTACCATATCCAGCTCGTCGGCACCATTTTCAATAGCATTGCGAGCCTCGAAAGTTTTACTTCTGCTATCCATTTCGCCAAGAGGAAATCCTATTACAGAACAAATTTTTATTCCCGAGCCTCTTAGTTTTTTAGCAACAAATGCCACCCAACTGGAATTCACACAAACCGACATAAATTTATATTTCACGGCTTCATCACAAAGTTTCTCGAATTGCAACTGTGAAGATTCAGGCTTCAACAATGTATGGTCAATATAACCAGCTAACTCTAATGGCGATATTTGAGTATTTGTTTTTTTTTCTGTGGTTTCTTTTTTTTGCACCTCTTGTAATTTCATCTTATCGTTAAGACGAGCCATCACTTCTTTTGTGATTTTATCTATTAAATCTTTTTGTTCCATATATATTTTCTTGAAATTAAAAATTGCCACGAAGACACCTAAACACTAATTTTCAAATCATTAACCTTTTCTTTCAACCGCCATCATCTTATTTATTCTAGGCCAATGCCTGCCTCCCTCGAAGCGAGTTTCCAGCCATAATTTTGCCATGATACATAATTCATCTGCTGCATGCTGTGCAGTACCCATTGTCAACACATTTGCATTATTATGTTCACGACTATTTTTTATTGTTTTTAAACTCCAACATAAAGCGGCTCTTATTCCATGAACTTTGTTGCAAACCATTGACGATCCAATACCTGCGGCATCGAGCATAATTCCTCGTTCACAATCGCCACTTACAACTTTTTTTGAAACAGCAATTGCAAAATCAGGATAATCAACTTTTGTTTTGCTATCATTTGTTCCGACATCAATAACCCTATATCCCAATGTTTGCAGATATATTTTTAGCATTTCTTTCGCATCATAAGAGCCATGATCTGCACCTATAGCAATGTTTTTAACCTGATCTATATTATTTGCTTTATCTTGGATGTCCATCATTTATCAGATAAAAAATTCAAATGTCTGAGATAACGTTGTGGGATATTTATTTCACATGTGTAATTGATAATTTTTAATGCTTGAGATACAATGTCTATTCCATCGTTGAAAAAAGTTACATCAATAAATTAATTTCAATTGCCCCTATTGCATATTAACATTATCAACGATTCCTGCAATAACAGTTCTGATTGTAAATGTTTCCGGCTCGTGAGTTAAAATTCTGGCAGAACCGCCTTCATCAATAACAATCACAGTATCGCCAACACCTGCTTGCACTGTATCCACAGCAAGAAAAGATTTTCCGATAAATCGTCCTTTGGGATCAATAGGTTGAACTATTAAAATCTTTTTAGAATTATATCCTTCTACTTTTATTGTAGAAACAACGTTTCCTATAATTTTTCCTAATATCATTTTTTCCCATCAATAAACACATCATCTACAATTCCCATAATAGCTGCATCGCATGGATTTATTTCTCGTTCAATAACTCTGCCTGCCTCTTTGCTTGTTTCATAATAAATAATTTGCCCTACACTTGCCTGAATGGTGTCAACTGCAACAATCGGGTCACCAATAACTGCTAATTTTTCATCAAGCGGCTGTACTAAAGAAAACTTCAATCCCTCAAAAGAATCAACTTTTACAGTACTTACTACTCTGCCTATTACTTTGCCTAGTTTCATTTTATATTTGTGTATGCCAAAATCGGTAATCACTAATTAGTTATCGTTATTCATTGTACAGTGTTTGAATTTAAATCAAAGTCCAAATACTGTTTACCGTTTTTTTCTGAATACCGGATATAAATTACCTTTTATACTAAATAATTCTAAAATAATCCACCAGCGTACAACGTCTTTCTCTGGTAAACGTTCTGGCTCTTGTAACGCCCTCTCCTGTTGGGCTTGCTATTGTTAACGAAGCAAAACCTGCACCTCCCTGCCCAAGACCTGCATAACTTGGTCCGTTTTTAATAAAAATAGAACAATTCATCGCCCTCGCCATTTTGCTTAATTTTGCAATATTTAATGAATGCATAATTGCTGTGTGCCTGAATCCATGCTCACATTCAACAGCTAAATCAATTGCAGCATCAACATCGTTGACTCTGCAAATAGGCATAACAGGCATAAGTTGTTCCGTCCAAATTAACGGATGTTCACGACCTACTTCACAAAGCAACAATCTTGTTTCAGTGGGAATCATTAACCCAATTTCTTTTGCGATATCAGATGCGTTTTTACCAACATATTTTTTATTTGCTGCACCTTCAACTCCAGGTCCTCCTGGTTCTGCAATAACAAGTTTAGTGATTTGTTTTATCTGATCTTCATTTAATTCGTAAGCACCATTTTTTTTCATCTCTTCTTTTAACCTATTTGCAACAGATGCAACACAAATAATTTCTTTTTCGCAAATACATATTAAATTATTATCGAAGCTAGCACCATCTACAATATCTTTTCCTGCCTTTGCAAGATCTGCAGTTTCATCAACCACAACAGGCGGATTGCCAGGTCCTGCACCAATTACTTTTTTACCGCTATTCATTGCAGTCCTAACAACAGCCGGTCCACCTGTTACTACAAGAATAGCAATTTTTTTATGCAACATTAATTCTTTTGCGGATTCCATTGTTGGGTTTTCAATACAAGTAAGAAGGTTTGCCGGACCTCCAACTTCCATGATTGCTTTGTTTAACAGATTCACTAAAAAGCAAGATACTTTTTTCGCAGCAGGGTGCGGATTGAAAACCACAGAATTTCCGGCAGCAATCATACCAATGCCATTACTGATAATCGTAACGGTAGGATTTGTGCTTGGAGTAATAGACCCAATTACACCATAAGGTGCATGTTCCACTAATGTAAGACCATTATCATCGGAAAATGATTCGGGCTGTATATCTTCAACACCAGGTGTTTTCACTATACCCAAATTATTTTTAACTACTTTATCTTCCCAGCGCCCCATGCCTGTTTCTTCCTGTGCCATTTTCGATAAAATTTCTTTATGCACCAAAGAGATTTTACGAATATTAGCAATAATATCTTTACGGGTTTCTACAGTTAATTTATTTAATTCTTTAAATGCTATATCGGCTGAATGAACGGCGGAGTCTATATTTGAGAAAACACCAACATTATTATCGTTGCTTTCTTTTGCAGAACCAAGGTTCATGCTTTTTACAACTTCTTCAACCAATTGCCGTATGTTCTGTTCTAAATTGTCCATTTTATTATATTAATTATTTCTTGTAAGAAAACTCAGTGTCAGATAAGAAAATGTCAAGAATGAGGCTTTTGTAAATGACTGTTTTCAAAACGAGAGTAACGAAATTATTGGCGTTTTCTTGCTGACACTAATTACATGAAAAATGGTTTTATTTCATTATGTGGTTGTGGTATAATTGTTTCCATACACAGCAACTGTTTTTCTTTTGCTTTTATAGTTCCTGCTGCCATTGCAGTCTCAACTTCATCAAGACTTCCCATCATTTTCACATACGATTTCCCACCAAATCCATTTGCTAATCTGACTTCTATTATTCTTACGCCACCTGCTTTTGCGGCAATATCTGCAGCTTCGATACTAGAAATAACAGATATTGTCTCAATTATTCCAATGGCACTCCATTCCTTGATTTGCACGATATTTCCAATAGCAGGAATTACATCTTGATGAATCATAGGAAGGAAAAGGCTATCAACAATAAATTGTCCACCTGTTTCAAGTCCTTTATTAAAAGAATATTCGACCGATGCTACATCTCCGCTAAAAAGAATCAAATATTTTCCGGAACTAATTGTTCGCGCATCAATAATTTTGATGGGAGCAATTTTCACCATTTCATCTAACGCTTTGATTCCAATCGCATAACTACTAAATTCCAAAGCCCCCAACACAATCAGTCCCGAATCTATTTTCATTTTTTATAAACCAAAATATCATTTTCATCGATTAAATCAATGATTCCAACAATTATCGCATCAATGGGTTTGTTCTTTGTAACAAATGTTTCTCGTGCAGAAGAACCCTCTGAAATCATCACCAATTCGTTGTGTCCGGCACCTACCAAGTCAAGAGCTACAAGGTAATCGCCTTTAGGCAGACCGCTTTGATTTGTTTTCTCAACAAGCAAAAACTTTGCTCCTTTAATATCAGCGTTTATTGTAGTGCTAACAACTGTTCCAACAACTTTTCCTAATATCATTTAGTTTTCTGCTTTATCTTTCCGAAATGTGTAAACACCATTTTTTTCAATAAAATCAACAATTGCAATTACTGCAGAATCAGTAGGTTTTCCATCGGTTACATTCGTAAAACGGGCACTACTGCCTGAAACATAAAAAACAATTTCATTGATTCCGGCACCAACACTATCCATTGATACAACAAAATCATTTTTCCCCTTTAAAGTCACAGGGTCAATTTTTTCTAACAGAAGTAATTTTATTCCTTCTATTTTTTGATCTTTATGACTTGAGACAACTGTTCCAACAACCTTTGCTAAAATCATCTCTTACTTTTTAATAATCATTTTACCTAAAGGCAAAGCACTATCCACATTGCTGTGTGGTCGTGGAATCACATGTGATGAAACAATTTCACCAACTTTTTCTGCGGCACGAACACCGGCGTCAACGGCTGCTCTGACGGCTGCTACATCTCCACGAACGATGGCAGTAACATATCCGCCACCAATTTTTTCATATCCTATCAATTCAACTTTTGCAGCTTTTACCATAGCATCACAAGCTTCTACCATTGCAGTAAAACCTCTGGTTTCAATCATTCCTAATGCTTCTGTATTTATTTCAGACATAATTTAATCTCCTATTTTT
>JAVHQG010000115.1:0-4673 GCA_036171035.1 Bacteroidales bacterium | reverse complement strand
CCTCATTCTTGACATTTTCTTATCTGACACTGAGTTTTCTTACAAGAACTATATAAAGTCAGAGATTATAAAACAATAATAAAATCATGAGTCCACTCCGAAAAGTCCATAAAATATTTTCCAGCGATTTTTTGCCCTTGATCCCTGAAGGGAAATCGCTGAAAATCAGTGTGCCTTTAAAGTCCCCTTTAGGGGATTTAGGGGTTAAAAGACTTTTCGGAGTGGACTCAATCATTAATTATACAATTTTATGAAAAAAATATCAGCTCAAGGTAGTGCAGTGTTTATCTCAATTATGTGCGTTTTGTGGTTTAGTTCTTGCTCAAAAGAACGCACGCAAGTGGATGTCCCAAAGTCTATTCAAAATGACTATGCCTCCACAGACGATTTTTATAATGAAAATCAACCACCTGTTCAGGAATTCACTATTGACTCACTCGGTCAGGATTCCATTACAGGACTTGAAGGAACTAAAATATGGGGTGTGCCTAAAATCATATTCAAATACAAACTTTATCCTCAAGATTCTTTATACTACCCGTTTAAAATTAAACTTGTTGAGGCTTACAGCATAAAAAATATGATTCTTGTCCGTTTGCCTTCATTGGCTCAAAGTCAAATTTTACAAACCGGTGGAGAATTAAAAGTGCTTGCTTTTAAGGATAATAAAGAACTTATTTTAAAACAAAATTGTGGATATCATATGCTTGCACGATCAACATCTCCGGTAAGTGGAATGAGCATTTTTTATGGTTTTACAAATGGCTCTACAAACGATTGGAATGCAAATGTGCTTCAAACAGATTATACATATCCGAATGATACGGTAACCAAAATAATCAATCAGACAAACGGGTATAATATGCACATTGCAAAAATGGGTTGGATTTCACCTGCTAAATTTTTTTCATTTACGAATCTTGCTAATGTTACATTTACTTCAGAAGGAACAAATACAAATCTGTTAGATGTTTTTATTATCTTTCATAATCTTCATTCATTTATAAAAGTGAGCAACCTTGCTGCCAATGGTCTTCCGGCTAACGAACCAATTACAGTGTTCGCAATAGGAAAAGATAGCAACACAATGTATTATTTTAAACAAGATTTTACATTGGCAAGTGGGCAGATACAGCTTACGATGCAAGCCATAACAAATGCTCAATTATTATCTGTCATGGATAATTTGTAAACAGTGTGCCCTGATACCTAATACCAAAACATACTATTCAACAATATTCATTTCTTTTATTAAATGACCGGCACCGGCAAATTTATCGATAATAAACAGTGCATATCTGATATCAATGGCAATGTTCCTACATTGTGAGGGATCATACATAATATCGCTCATTGTGCCCTCCCAATTTCTATCGAAATTTACGCCTATCAGTTGTCCTTCAGCATTTAATACAGGGCTACCTGAATTACCACCTGTAGTATGGTTTGATGCAGTAAATGCAACTTTCATAACTCCATTTTCGGCATATTTCCCAAAATCTTTTTGCTTATAAAGTTCTTTCAATTTTTTTGGTACACGATAATCATAAATAAGGGAGTCGTCTTTTGCAATAATACCATCAAGAGTTGTAAAATAATTATATGTTACACCATCTGCAGGCTCGTAGTTATCAACCTTACCATAAGTTACTCGCAGTGTAAAATTTGCATCAGGATAGAACAACTTATCAGTTTGCATTTCACGAAGTCCTGCAATCCAGAGCCTATATAAATTTTCAATTTGCACGTTTGCTGATACTTTTTTACCAACCTTAATTGACATATCAATCATGTCTTTTACGTGAATAAATGCCGGATCTTTTTGAAGTTTTTTTTGTGAAGATGATTTGTAGTTATCTAAAAATTTTAATAATTTTTCTTCATTGGCAAAAATCGATTCCGAATAAATATAATCTGTATATTTATTGTAATTACCATCAAATTTACGCTCTGCATTACTGAATATTTGGGGCTTAAACGCAGAATCAATATTTTCACAATACATTTTCATAAGAGAGGAAAATAATTTTTTGTCAGTATTGATATTCACATCTTTATATGTTTTTTTTACAAAAGTTTTTAATGAAGTAATTGTTTTTTGCAAATCTGTTGGTTGCGTATAAATTAAGTCTAAATATATTTGTCGCACAACCTCGATTAAATCAACTGATGAAGTGATTTCATTCAGATAATCGGTAACCAGATTTATTGGGACAACTTCCTTGTAACATTTTTCAAATTGTTGCAACAATGATCCGTATTTTTTTTTTCTGTCTTCATTTGCATCGGCCCACGTCTGGAACTGTGCTTCCAATGCTTTCTTTTTTTCAATTGCATTGAGTTTCTGAAGCCCTTTATTTTCGCCCATCCATTTTTTCCATCCATTTGCAAAACTTGCATATTTGAATGCGTATTGAATTCGAATTTGATTGCTGGTTTTCATATCTTCACCCATGATATCAAGAATTTTTTTTCTGATTAAAATAAGGTGTGGATTTTTTACCTGATAAATTTGTTCAACGCCAAATGAAGTAAGATATTCAGCCGTCCTTCCCGGATAGCCGAATACAAACGTGAAATCATCTTTTTTAACGCCTTTTATTGAAATTTGTAAGGATTTTTTTGGTTTATACGGAACATTTTCCGGAGCATAATCAGCAGGTTCATTCTTTCTATTCGCATAAATTCTGAAGAGAGAAAAATCGCCTGTATGGCGCGGCCACATCCAATTATCCGTGTCGCCACCAAATTTACCAATGCCCGATGGAGGCGCACCTACAAGCCGAATGTCTTTGAATTCTTCATAAATAAACATGTAATATTCATTTCCATAATAAAATGGTTTTATTGAGACATTGTAATGATTTCCTTCTGTAGTCATTTTTGTGAGTTCAGAAATATGTTTTTTTATAATCTTTTGTCTGTTTGCTTCAGATGTAGTATCAGAAATGTCTTTTAAAATTTTAGCAGTCACATCTTCCATACGGACAAGAAACTGAACTGTGAGGGCAGGATTTGTGAGCTCCTCTGTTTGTGACATTGCCCAAAATCCATCGGTTAAATAATCATGGTCGATTGTGCTGTGTGCTTGAATTTGGCTATATCCGCAGTGATGATTGGTAATAATTAATCCTTTGTCTGAAATTAGTTCACCGGTACATCCCTTCCCAAAAATCACAATAGCATCTTTCAAGCACGCTTTGTTGATACTGTATATATCTTCAGGTGTTAGTTTGAATCCCTTTTTCTTCATGTCCTCATAGTTGTATTTTTCCAAAAGAATTGGAATCCACATGCCCTCATCTGCAATAATAATTTTTGCAGAAAGAATAAATAGAATGAGTACAAATAATATTTTAATCATGATATTTTTTTTATTGATTTTACTTATTTAACTCGTCTGTTGACGGTTGCTGCGTTTCAGCATTTCCTGATACGCCGAATGTAAGAAGGATCATCCTGATATATAGAACTACATTTGGTTTAAGTGCATCATCATATCCAACAAGACCAATTTTTTTCATCGTAACATTAAACCCTATATCAAATGTGAAATTTTCATTTAATTTCATAGAAACACCTGCACCGGCTAAAAAGCCATATCCCACTCCTCCGTTCTGAATTTTGTAATATGCATTGCTGGGATTCATAATGCTGTATGTTAGAGATCGGATTTTAATATCATTTTTTTTAATCAATGTATTGTTAAAATTCAATCCAAATTCCGCATAAGGGTTAAATGTTTTATTATTTCCGAAAACCTGATACCAACATAGATTCATGTCAAATCGTGTTTCATTTCCGGTTATATCGCACGATACATATTGTGCATCAGAAAAAGACATATTTACGGAATCAATATTTAAAGTAAATTTATCAGCAGTTTTTAGTTTTACACTATTAAATTCAAATGATAAAGCGGAACGGTTGCTAATATAATAACGTGCCAAAAAGCCCATGGTTAGGGCAGGATCGTATTTCATATTATGTGGAAGCGAGTTGATTGTGTCGTATGAATAATTTTGGTTACTTAATGCTTCTTGTATTTTTTCCTTCATCTGCGGATTGTCAAGGATAACGGAAATTCTATTCACACCTGTGCCGTTAAAATAATTGGCAGTATATTTATTTGCAAGGTATAGTCCTGTACTTGCACCAAAAAATAATCCATGCAATTCGCCTGAGGCTATGTTTTTGTTTTTTGACTTTCTGGTTGATTTATTGTTTGATTCAGGCTTGCTTTTAGGCATCATATATTGTGATCGTGTAACCTCTAATATCGGATCAAGTTTTGTGGAAATTTCTTTTTGGTCTCTGGTAACATCCCAGACAATCATTTTATTTTTACCACGGCTTACTTTCCCTAAATCGCCGTAAATAGTTCTTGGGAATATTATTTTTCCGGTTGAATCCTGAAATTTTAATTTAATATCGTAAACTGTATGTGGTGCGGTATTTATCAAATCATAAGTGACAATGATTTTTTTATCTTTCTGATAGGAAACAATATTTGAAAACTCCTGTGAAAATAACGACAGCGACAGAAATACAAATATAAAAGCGATAAATAATTTCATTTAATTTTTTGTCTATCAACCTGCAAATATATTAATTTAAGTAGTGTCTGTCCATAATGTCCGATTTTTTCGTTAAACAACCCACAAGCTCGCTCA
>JAVHQG010000114.1:0-4678 GCA_036171035.1 Bacteroidales bacterium | reverse complement strand
ATGTGTTCATGAGATCGCTTCGCTAAATTATGAATCAGACACTGACTTTATGGACGAACACTAAATAAATCATTTATACATTCAGGACTCTTAACATTGTTGGTGCAAAAACAGGATAGCAATATTCTCAATTTGTCCGCTTCTTTAATTTTTCTATAATTATCCTAATTTCTTTAGTATTTTCAGGTTTAACACTTAACCGATTAAAAATGATATATGCCTGATCGAAATAATTTTTTATTTGTTTTTCGGAAATTTGTTTTACTTGAAGTTGATCATATATTTCTGTAACATTTTTAATTTTATCATCGTCAGAAAGATGATTATCAGTTAAGTAATAAATGAGTTTTTGATGTGTCTCTCCAGATGCTTTATGAAGCGCAGAAATTAGCAAAAATGTTTTTTTATTAGAAAGAATATCTCCACCAATATTTTTCCCAAATGTTGATTTTTCTCCATAGACATCTAACAGATCATCCTGCAACTGAAAAGCGAGACCAATATTTTTTCCAAATTCATAAATCATTTCAACATCTATACCCGGGGCATCGCCAATAATAGCACCGACTTTAAAACAAGCAGCAATTAAAACCGAAGTTTTCAGCTCAATCATTTTAAGATATTCATCAACAGTCACATCATTTCGTAATTCAAAGTCCATGTCGAATTGTTGTCCCTCACATACTTCAAGAGCCGTTTTTGTAAAAACATCAAGAACAGATTTCAAATATTTTACATCAATTTTTGCCAAATGCTCATATGCTTTAATGCACATTGCGTCACCTGAGAGAATTGCCACATTATTGTTCCATTTTACATGCACTGTAGGTTGGTTTCTTCGCACAGAAGCATTATCCATGATATCATCATGAAGCAGTGTGAAATTATGAAAAGTTTCGAGAGCCAATGCTGCCTGTAAAGCTTTTAAAGGATTATCTGAATAGAGATTACAAGCCATGAGTGTAAACAGCGGTCTGATGCGCTTTCCGCCAATAGAAAGAATATATTTTATTGGATCATATAATCGTTTCGGTGCTGCATTGTAGGGAAGATTTTTAATTCCGCTTTCAATTTTTTCAAACAGTTCGTTATATGTGTACATATTTCTGTAAAGTAAGTAATCTATTAAAAACTGTGGTTACGATTCAGGCAAAAGTAAAAAAAATAATATGTAAGGCAAATCAGTTACAATAAAAGCGACAATAAAAATTAAAAGACATGTTTTTTATTACTTTTATAAAAAAATATTTTGTCTTAATTTTTTATTAGAAATTATGTTTGAAATAGGTAAATATAATAAGCTTGAAATTGTTAAAGCTGTTGATTTTGGGATATATCTTGATGGCGGGAGCTTTGGCGAGATTCTGATGCCTACCAGATATCTTCCCGAAACATGGAAACAAGGTGACATTATTGATGTTTTTATTTACAGAGATTCCGAAGACAGGCTTTTAGCAACCACAGAAATTCCATTCATTATTGTTGGAGAATTTGCATGTCTTACAGTTACTGCTGTGACAGAAATTGGGGCATTTCTCGACTGGGGGCTACCAAAAGATTTATTGGTTCCATTCCGTGAACAGAAACACAAAATGGTAAAAGGGAAATCATATGTGGTGTATGCCTATCTAGATGAAAAAACATTGCGCATTGTTGCCTCTTCAAAGGTTGATAAATTTTTAAACAAAACCGTTGCCGAATATTTGCCCGAGCAAGAAGTTGACCTTATCATCTGTGATCAAACAGATTTAGGATACAATGTAATAATTAACAAATCTCACCGTGGTCTTATCTATCAAAATGAAATTTTTCAAACACTCCAGACAGGTCAACTGTTGAAAGGATTTGTAAAGGCTATCCGGGAAGATGGAAAAATAGATATAAGTCTTCAACAATCGGGGTACAAAAAAAAAATAAATAATATTGAAGAGCTTATCATTTCTACCCTAAGAGAAAATAATGGTAAAACAGCTATTAGCGAAAAGAGTTCTCCGGCAATTATTTATTCCATGTTTGGCATCAGTAAAAAAGCATTTAAAATGGCAATCGGTGCTTTATACAAAAAGCATATCATTGATTTTCGTGAGAATGGGACTATCTTTATGAAATAGTATCAGCAATAAAATGCTAATAATTGGGAATCATCTAATAAACAAGATATTTTATCCTGATTTTTTAACACAGTCGAGTGCTACCCAAAAAAATAAAATGTGATGTATGCATTGTAGGGGCAGGTCCTGCAGGAATTGCTTGTGCTTTACTATTGGCAAATACAAATCTACGTATCGCAATAATAGATAAAGCAAATTTCCCGCGAGATAAAATCTGTGGTGACGCATTAAGTTTAGATGTAATAACCCAACTCTCGAAAATATCAGCAAATCTTGCACAATCTTTCGAAGAATTTAAACACAAAACAGCTTCATTTGGGGTACAAATTTTTTCACCGGGAGGCAATTCCATTTCAATTCCATTCATTAAAGATGGCATTGAGAAATGTGGCTATATCTGTAAAAGGAAAGATTTCGACAAGTTGCTTTTCGATGAATTAAAAAAATGTAAGAATGTTGATATTTTTGAAAATCGTAAAATAAAAAATGCGCAGGTGAATAATGATACTGCCGTTATAAATACACTAAACGAGACATTTGAATGCAAAATGATAATTGGTGCAGATGGAGCTCATTCATATATTGCAAAAAAGCTTGCAGACACACATATAGACCGAAATCATTATTGTTCGGGCTTGCGTATGTATTACGATAATGTTAAACAGATTTCTGACAAAAATTTTATTGAATTATATTTTTTCAAAGATGTTCTTCCCGGATATGTGTGGGTTTTCCCATTACCCGGCAATCAGGCAAATGTTGGAATTGGTGTTCTTTCATCAACAATTGTAAAGAAAAAAATCAATTTAACTAAAACATTCATCGAACTTATAGAAAACAATAATATATTAAAAAAGCGCCTTGAAGGTGCTCTGTCTGTTGACAAACCAATTGGATACAGTCTGCCATTAGGCTCAATAAAACGCACTATTTCAGGTAATCGTTTTTTGCTTCTAGGTGATGCTGCAGGATTAATTGATCCATTCACAGGTGAAGGTGTAGCAAATGCAATCAGAAGCGGAAGAGTAGCGGCAGAACATATCATAAAAAATTTTGCAAATAATGATTTCTCTGTCACTTTTAATATGTCGTATGACAAAGAAATATATGCACGTATGTGGAAAGAATTTCAGATAAGTGCTACGTTGCAGAAACTTTCTAAATATGAAAGTTTATTTAATTTGGTTGTCAACGCCGCCAATCACAATAAATCAATAAAGCAATTTATTACAAAAAGTATGGCAAACATAGATCAGAAAAGTCTGCTAACAAAATGGATTTCAATGCAACGAAAAATTAAATAATAATTTTTATATTGAAATTGCTCCTTTGATATGAGGTAAGGGGTCATAATTCTCAAGAATAAAATCCTCGAACTTAAAATTAAAAATACTCTTCACCTCCCTGTTTATATTCATTTCAGGCAATTTTCGCGGCTCTCTGGATAGCTGAAGCTTGACCTGATCGAGATGATTAAGATAAATATGTGCGTCGCCAAAAGTATGAACAAACTCACCTACCTCAAGATTCGAAACCTGTGCCATCATCATTGTGAGCAATGCATATGAGGCAATGTTAAAAGGCACACCAAGAAAAATATCAGCACTTCGCTGGTATAACTGACAAGACAATTTCCCATTTGCTACATAAAACTGAAAAAGGGCATGGCAGGGAGGAAGAGCCATGTTGCCAATATCAGCAACATTCCACGCACATACAATATGCCTGCGTGAATCAGGATTATTTTTTAATGAATTCAAAACCTCTGTTATCTGATCGACATGCTTGCCATCGGGTGTAGGCCACGAGCGCCACTGGTAACCATAGACATGCCCAAGATTTCCATTTGCATCAGCCCATTCATTCCATATCTTTACGCCATTATCATTCAAATATTTAATATTTGTATCTCCTTGTAAAAACCATATTAATTCGTGAATTATTGATTTCAAATGAAGTTTTTTTGTTGTAAGAATTGGAAAGCCCTGATTCAAATCAAAACGCATTTGATAACCGAAAACACTAATCGTTCCTGTTCCTGTCCGATCAGATTTTTTAACACCATTTTTCAAAACATGTTCGAGCAAATCAAGATATTGTTTCATCTATAGATAATATATTTTAAAGATTTACGATTGCTTTTCAGCACGTTTAATTGTGCTTTACATTAATACATGGAACACGTATTTAATGCATGATCATACAAAATTATATAAATAGTTGATTTGCGCAATTTAGTTAATCAACAATTGACCATGAATAAATGAAATTAAAAAAACCAGTCCTACTTTATAAGTAAAACTGGCTTTTTCTTTTGAGAGACGTACCCGGAGCGATCAATTATCTAGTGTCTGTCCATAATGTCCGATTTTTTCGTTAAACAACCCACAAGCTCGCTCATACTGTTACTAGCAGTATGCCGGGTTTTTCGAGTCAGTCATTTACATTAGTAAACTCCTGACTTTCAAGACATCGAAAGCCTTAAACTCGAACATTATTCACTAATATTTTATTTTTGGTATAGGCACTTAGGTCGCAAATATATCATATCTTTATGACATGAAAAA
>JAVHQG010000113.1:0-4755 GCA_036171035.1 Bacteroidales bacterium | reverse complement strand
ATTTAGTAATTTATGAACTGTAATCGAGTGTCACGCTTTGTTGTCATACTTTCGTTGTTGCTATTTTTTTCTCATTCCTCAAATTCTCAAATTTATAATTCATACTACCAAAAAGGTCTTTTGTCGTTTACAGAATCAACCTGGGATTCGGCTGCTTATCAATGGATCAATAAAATCAGGTACACCTTTGCTCATAATACAAACGGAACATTGTCGGGCGAGACACTTAATACATGGAATAGCAACTTAAAAAAGTGGATTCCTTCAACACAAAATATTTTTAAATATAATGTGCAAAACAGTATTTCAGAGAAATATAATCAATTTCGAAGTGCAAAATCAGGCAAGGTTTCATCGAGTCAGAAAACTAAATATACGTATAAAAAAAACAAACTTATTGAAGAACAAATTTTTGATATTCGTAACAAAAATATGTGCTTAATTATATCAATGTCTCGCTATGATTATGATACAATCGGAAGACAAATAAACAAGATCACTTCCAAATATATGAAAAAAAGTTTTTTTACTTGTGCCACCGAATCTTGCCAGTATGACACAATTGGAAATTTAATAAAAAAAGAATGGGAAAGTGGTTGTTCGGGAACCGATATTCTTTCAGGTGTAAATACATTAGAATACGACTCTTTGAGAAGAGTTGTATGTGAGATATCCAAAACACTTACCAGTGAAAAATTTCAAAAAACATATAAATATAAAGATGACAAAATACAGAAAATTAAATTACAAAAATGGGATGCAAAAGATAGCCTTTGGTGCGATAATTATATCGAATTTTATTTGTATAATATTTATGACGATGTGATTGAAAAGTTACAACAGGTTCGGAATGCTGATAATTCAAAATGGATCAATGGACGAAAAACAATTTATGTATATATCCCTGGACGTATTATTATAGCTGAAATAGAACAAAAATGGGACGAGGTAAATTTTTGCTGGTTCCCTGTTTTTAAACGAGAATATAAGTGGATTGATAAAATGAAAAATTAGAGTTTAACTACAAAATTTGACGTAATTTTTTTCTAAAACACGTTACATTTTCCATAAGGTTTATATCTTGCAATTTATGCTATTTTGAAATTAATTTGAATATTAAAAACAATATAAGATTATGTATCTGAGCTCAAAACATAAACATGCTTGCTTCTTTTATGAATCAGCAGAACAAAAGAATCTTGTGATCATTCCATTTATTGTTGAAGAACTCAAAAGAGGCAATATAGTAGCTTGTTTCTCAGGCATTGAACTTCCTCTATTTGTCAAGAATTTTGACGGGTTTCTTCCCGAAGGCATTACCCCTTATTTACAAAAAAACAGATTACTTTTTATTTTTACTGGTAACAAAGAAAGAACCGCAATTAACTTTTCTTCTAGAAAAATAATTTCAAAACTTACATCTGAAGCATCGAAATTAGCGAAAAAAGGGAAAGGTGAATTGCTTTTTATTGATGATATGTGCTGGCTTTTGCCTACAAAAAATCCTATAAAAATTATTTTATCCCACGAAGCAGAATTGCAGGCACTAACTTCGCAATTTTCGATAAAAGGAATATGTTGTTTCAATCGGCATACTTTCTCGAAAGATGTACTAATGACAGCACTTTCCATACACTCTTCCATTATTCTTGGGACACAAATTTATGATAATTTATACTACGAAGCTCCCCAAAAAGAAACAGAACAAATTGATGAACTACAATTAAAACTACAATATCTTGAAAATTATAATTCCTTGAATAAAAAGCTTGAGGCTAGTAATAAAGAGTTACAGCTTTTAAACGGAATGCTTTCAGATTATATTTATAAATTTATTGTATTACCAAATGGTGAAATCAGACTTTCTTACATCTCTGAAAATTTTGAAAAAATTACCGGACGAACAAAAGCCGTCGCAGAATCAATAGATAAATGGTCAGATATTTTCTATCAGGATGATTTTGTCAAAATACAAGAATTTATTCAACAGCTTATTCTTACTAAAACAGTTGGGGAGATTGATTGCAGAACAACTTCTGTCTCAGGAACGTTAAAATGGGTTAAAATCACGGCATTTCCTAAATTTGATGAACAACAGAAAAGGGTTGTCTCTATAATCGGCACCGTTAAAGATATTACGAAGAAAAAAAATTATGAGCTTAACGCCATTGAAAGTGAGACCCGTTTACGTTTGATTATTGACAATTCCCCAATTGCCATCGCATTTTCATATGATGGTATTACAAATGATGGAAATAAAGCATATGTCAAACTTTTTGGATATGATGATATTTCTGAAATCAAAGGAACTTCACTGATTAATCAGATTGCACCTCAATGCAGGGCTGAAATTATTGAAAGAGTTCAAAAGCGTATTGCCGGTGACGATACGCCTCAAACGTATGAATCAATTGGTCTTAAAAAAAATGGAAGCCAATTCCCATTTATGTGCTCAACAAACAGGATAAAGTTTCCTGAAGGATCACTTACACTTGCCTTTTTTACTGACATGACTGATAGAATAGAAAGTGCTCAAAAATTAAAAGAAAAGAATGAGGAAATTGAATCGCAAAACGAAGAATACAAACAATTAAATGAAGAATTATTAAAAACAAAAACAGAAATTGAATTAAAAGCACAAAACCTTGCAGAAGCACAAGTAATTGCTCATCTTGGCTCATATGTTCTTGATATTGCATCCGGCTTATGGACATGCACCGAAATCCTTGACGAGATTTTTGGTCTCGATAAAAATTCCTTGAAAAACATTGACGTATGGGTTGAAACTCTTCATCCTGACGAACGTGCCATAATGATTGATTATTTTATGACGCATATACTAGTTGAGAAAAATTGTTTTGATAAAGAATATCGAATCCGGAGATTATCAGATCATGCTGAAAAATGGGTATATGGAAGAGGTCGGCTTGAACTAAATGCAAATGGAGATCCCATAAAAATGATTGGAACAATTCAAGATATCACTGAAAGAAAACATGCTGAATTGCTGATCAGAGAAAAATCAGAGGAAATTGAATCGCAAAATGAAGAGTATCTCTCGTTAAACGAGGAATTGAAAGAAAACATTGACAAGATAAGTGTAATAAACCAAGAACTCACGACAGCTAAAATTAAAGCTGAAGAATCAGATAATTTAAAATCAGCATTTCTGGCTAATATGAGCCACGAGATTCGCACACCTATGAATGGAATTATTGGGTTCTCTGATATGTTGGCAAATCCTAATCTTAAAAAAGAAAAACAAATTCAATTTATTAAAATCATTCAAGATTGTAGTAATCAACTGCTTACCTTAATTGATGATTTGATAGATATTGCTAAAATTGAATCTAACCAGATTAAAATCAACATCTCACCAACTTGCCTCAATGATGTGCTTTTTGAAGTGTATTCTCTCTATAAATCTAAAATTAACCCCTTAAATATTGAATTGTGTTTTTTGCCTGGTCTTGTTGATGATAAAAGCCATGTGAATACTGATGTAATAAGGCTTAAACAGATTATTATTAACCTGATGAATAATGCCATAAAATTTACAAATAAAGGGCAAATTAAATTTGGATATGTTCAACGTAATGAACTTATTGAATTTTTTATAGAAGACACCGGAATTGGTATTGAGAAAGAGTTTCATAAGATTATTTTTGATCGGTTTCGGCAGGTCGATTATACTGAAAAAAGAAAATTTGGCGGAACCGGGCTAGGTCTGTCCATTTCTAAATCTTTGGTTACATTACTTGGAGGAACGATATGGGTTGATTCTATCCCAAATCAAAAAACTACTTTCTATTTTACAATCCCTTATGAAATTGTCAATAAAATTGATGGTGCTGCAAAAAGAATTATTTCAAGTGAGCAACCAATGTTTGATAGGCTTATTACCATTCTTATTGCGGAAGATGAGATTGTGAACTATCTGTTCTTTGAAGAAATCTTTAGTGATATGAATGTGAAAACTATTCATGCACAAAATGGCGAAGAAGCAATTAAAGCTATTCATAGCAATCCTGAAATTGATATTGTATTGATGGATATGAAAATGCCCGTGATGAACGGTATTGATGCAACTTGCGAAATTAAAAAAATTAAGAAAAACATTCCTATTATCGCACAAACAGCTTATGCACTATCAGCAGATAAAATAAAAGCTATGGAAGCCGGTTGCGATGATTATATTACAAAACCTATCAACACGAAACAATTGATAAATAAAATCATTAATTTAATTCCATGATTTAAGTTTTTTTAGAGAAATGTATTTATCCCAATCACTCCTAGCCACAGTGCTGCGGTTATGGCTATTGTCCAAAGTATAATTCCAATACTCATCCAGCATACAAGTTTTCCAATATCACTCCCAAGTGCTACTCCAATGGCTGTTCCTAAAGGTGCACCAAGTACCAATGGAGAAATTAAACCAAGCCCCGGTATTCCATATTTTGTCCAAAATTGGTAGGTTCTGCTGCTTGTTTTAATAATCTTTTCCCCTCGTAATTTCATAAGTAGAGAAACAGCCTTGTCTCCAATAACCACAACCAGTAATACACTCCATATGCTACCTAGTATTACAATCCCTGCAATTAAAAATGGATTCATTTTTAAAACAAAGCCCATTGGGATTGCAAGCCAAAGCTCAATCAACGAAAGAAGAAAAACTGCTAATAAATTTGTAAAAAATATATTCAATTATTTTTTTTGCTTTTCTATATTTGACATTTATTCCCTATTATTTAG
>JAVHQG010000112.1:0-4761 GCA_036171035.1 Bacteroidales bacterium | reverse complement strand
TTAAATCCCTTCGGGATTAATATAAAAATGAAGTGAGAAATGTTAGTTATTAAATAAAATAAAACGTTACAGCTTTGTATAGATTAGAAACTAAAATTGACACAAACTCAGATGAGTTTAAAAAAAACAAGGAAGAATTTGTAAAGATTCTTAATCAATATAGAGAAATTTTAAAGAGTGCAAAAAAAGGCGGATCTGAAAAAGCAGTTCAGAAGCATAAAGAAAGAGGGAAACTTCTTGCACGCGAGCGTATTGATCTATTAATTGACCCCAATACTCCTTTTTTAGAATTATCTCCACTTGCAGCATATAATTTATATGATAATCAATTTCCAAGTGCCGGAATTATAACCGGTATTGGAGTGATTCATGGCAGGGAAGCTGTGATTGTTGCCAATGATGCAACTGTTAAAGGAGGAACATATATAAAAGAAGCCATAAAAAAACACGTACGGGCACAAGAAATTGCCATGGAAAATTATTTGCCATGTATCTATTTGGTTGATTCAGGTGGTGTATTTCTTCCTGAACAAGCTCAAGTCTTTCCCGATAAATATCATTTTGGACGGTTCTTTTTTAATCAGGCTCGTTTATCAGCAATGGGCATTCCTCAGCTTTCAATTGTTATGGGATCGTGCACAGCCGGAGGAGCATATGTACCGGCAATGAGTGATGAAACAATCATTGTAAAGAAACAAGGTACTATTTTTATTGGTGGACCTCCTTTGGTAAAAGCAGCCACCGGAGAAATTGTAACAGCAGAAGAACTTGGTGGTGCAGATGTACATACCGCTATTTCTGGTGTTTCTGACCATTATGCAGAAAATGATGTTCATGCAATTCAGATTTGCCGTAATATTTTTGAAACACTTAAAGCTCCTAATAAACAAATACTTGACATTTCTCCAATTGAAGAGCCATTTTATGATCCTGAAGAATTATACGGAATTGCTCCTGTTGACCTTAAAAAACCGGTTGACTCAAGAGAAATCATAATGAGGATTGTTGATGGCAGCAAATTCCATGAATTTAAAGCACGGTATGCTCCAACTATTGTTACAGGCTTTGCAAGAATTATGGGCTATCCAGTGGGTATTATTGCAAATAATGGCGTTCTGTTCTCAGAAACATCATTAAAAGCAGCACATTTCATTGAACTTTGCACATCCAGAAAAACGCCCTTAATCTTTTTACAAAATATTACTGGTTTTATTGTAGGAAAAGAATATGAGAGAGGTGGTATTGCCAGTGATGGAGCAAAATTAGTTCATGCTGTAGCCAATGCAAATGTTCCAAAATTCACCTTGATTTTTGGAGGTTCATTTGGCGCAGGAAACTACGCTATGGCTGGGAGGGCCTATGAGCCGCGTTTACTGTATATGTGGCCAAATGCTAAAATTTCGGTTATGGGTGGCGAACAAGCAGCTAATGTACTCATTCAAGTGAAACAAGATCAACTTGCTGAAAAAGGGCTGTCTATGCCCGAAGAAGAGGTTGAAAAATTAAGAAACACAACATTGGCAACATATGAAGCTGAAGGTTCAGCATATTTTAGTACTGCTCGTTTGTGGGACGATGGTATTTTAGACCCTGTTGATACACGTAAAGTTCTGGCAATGGGCATTGCAATGTCATTAAATAAAAAATTCCCTGAACAACAATACGGTGTTTTTAGAATGTAAAATATATAAACTGCTAACAGCTTTTCGTTTGCATTTTATCAAAAATGAATTTCTGATAGCTAATATCTTTATTAATGAAACGTTACGAAACTATTGAAATCGAAATAAAAGATAAAGTTGCAAATGTGTGGCTTAATAGACCAAAGGTACATAATGCTTTTAATGATATTATGATTGCAGAACTTAATGACTGCTTTACTGAATTTAATATTTCAGAGAATATAGTTGCAATTGTTTTAAGAGGTCGTGATCAATCATTTTGCTCGGGGGTTGATCTTAACTGGATGAGAGATGTTGCAAAGCAAACTTATGAACAAAATTTTCAGGAAAGCAAAAAACTTGAACACTGCTTTTATACTATTTATACTTGTAAAAAACCAACAATAGCATTGGTTCATGGGGTTGCTTTGGGTGGCGCAAACGGGCTGCTATCTGCTTGCGATATGGCTTATTGTGTAGATAGCGCAACATTCTCATTAAGCGAAGTAAAAATAGGAATCGTTCCGGCATGTATTTCTCCTTATGTTTTAAAACGAATAGGAGAATATGGTGCTAAAGATTTAATGCTTACCGGTAAACGAATTCATGGGAAAGATGCCGAATGGTATAGGCTCGTCAATAAATCATTTGAAAGCTATACTGCACTTGAAGAATATGTGTTATCTGTTGTTGATGTGCTGAAAACCAGCGGTCCAAAAGCAATTGCACACTGTAAAAATTTGATTTATGATATCTCAAATAAACTTACTTTTGACGAAGCACATGATTATACTGCAAAAATGATTGCTGACATCCGTGCTTCAGACGAAGGACAAGAAGGCATGGCGGCATTCCTTGAAAAACGAAAACCAAATTGGTGTAAGTAAAAAAAGTGAAAAGTAAAATTTGAGGTTGTAAATCATAATTTATTAATTGTCCATAGGAATGAAACTCTTTAAGAAAATATTAATAGCAAACAGGGGTGAGATTGCAGTCAGAATAATGAAGACCGCTAAAAAATTAAAGATAGCAACTGTTGCCATTTACTCTGAAGTTGATGCAGATTCTCTACATGTGAGTTTTGCTGATGAATCTCATTGCCTTGGCAAGGTTGAATTGAGTGACACCTATTTGAATATTCCTAAAATTATTGAAATAGCCGTTAAAACCGGTTGTGATGCCGTTCATCCGGGGTATGGATTTATGGCTGAAAATTCTCAATTCATTTTGGCATGCGAAAAAGTTGGTATTGTATTTATTGGACCAAATACAAATTCAATGAAGGTTATGGGCAACAAAATTGAAGCCAGAGAATTTGTAAAAAAAGTTGGTGTACCTATGACAGAGGGGGTTACCGGAACCGTGGAAACCCTATTAAAAGCAGGCGAAAACATTAAATTCCCATTACTTGTAAAAGCTGCATCCGGTGGTGGTGGCAAAGGAATGCGAATTGTAAATAATGATAAAGAACTAGCTGAGGCTGTTGAAGCAACAAGCCGCGAAGCAAAATCGTATTTTGGAGATGAAACTGTTTATATTGAAAAATTTATTGTTGAACCTAGACATATAGAAATACAGATTTTGGGCGATAAATATGGAAATGTAATTCATTTGTTTGAACGTGAATGCTCGATACAACGGCGTTATCAAAAAATAATTGAAGAATCCCCCTCTCCTACACTAACGGATATCGTACGACAAAAAATGGGCGAAGCTGCTGTGAAAATAGGCGAAGCAATAGGTTATGATAATGCAGGTACAATAGAATTTCTCGTAGATAAAGACTTGAATTTTTATTTTCTGGAAATGAATACTAGGATTCAGGTTGAACATCCTATTACAGAACTTGTTACGGGATTTGATATTGTTGAAGAACAACTATATATTGCTGCCGGAAATCCTTTGCGCATGAAACAAAACGATGTGAAACAATTTGGGCATGCAATTGAGTGCAGGATTTATGCAGAAGATCCTTCAAATAATTTCCTTCCATCACCAGGCAAAATGCAATTGTTTATTGAACCTGCAGTACATAGCGTTAGAATTGATTCAGGCATCACGAAGGAAACAGAGATCAAAAGTTTCTTTGATCCCATGATATGTAAAGTGGTTGTGTGGGAAAAAGACCGTGAAGAAGCAACTAAAAAAATGCTTCTGGCTCTTGATGATTTTATTATTCATGGTATCAATACAAACATTGCCTATTTAATTGCTTTACTTAAAAATAAGGCTTTTATTGAAAACAAAATCTCTACTAAATTTTGCGATGATTACACGAAGCAAATTGTTGAGGAAATAAATATTGAAAAAGATAAAATTCCTCATTTTATTCCCATTATTGCTTATACCTTGTTCACAATAAACAATGAGAATATTCAGGAACGCAGGCATTATTCTGATGAACATAATGTTTGGAATATCATTGGTTACTGGCGCGATTACATGAATTTGAAGCTCCTTTTTAATGCAAGTGAATTACATATTATCATTGACAAAGTTAAAGACAATAAATATGAGCTAATTCTTGAAGACAAAAAGTATTTTGCTGAAATAAAAACTTTTTCAGAGGGTAAAATGGAGATTTTTATTGATGATATTTACTATCTTATCTATATCTCTGAAGATGAAAAAGGAAACGGATCATTGAGCTACCAAGGACATCTATTTAATATAAGTAGAAAAGATACACTTTGTAAAGATAATGCTGTTTTTAGAATGGAAGATTTTGTTGAAGATACTAATAGCATTACCTCTCCTATGCCCGGAAAAGTTATTAAAATAAATGTTTCAGAAGGAGCTGTTGTGAAAAAGGGAGATGTTGTAATGATTATTGAAGCAATGAAAATGGAAAACCGTATAAATGCTCCAAAAGATTGCACGATTCAAAAAATAAATGTGAAAACAGGTGAAATGGTTGAATCATCCACAACACTGATATTCCTTGACTGATGGGCATTTTTAAAAAATATATCCGCAAAGATTCAGAGTGGTATTCTTAAAATAAATGGAATCATTAAAACTCTAATATTGAGCCCTCTCCGAAAAATCCAAAAAATATTTTCCAGCGATTTTTTGCCCTTGATCCCTGAAGGGAAATCGC
>JAVHQG010000111.1:0-4811 GCA_036171035.1 Bacteroidales bacterium | reverse complement strand
TAAAGTCCCCTTTAGGGGATTTAGGGGTTAAAAGACTTTTCATAGTGTACTCAATGATACATTTACAAATTTTTCACTTTTTCACTTTTTACTTTCTACTGTAATCGGCTGCATTTTTTTTAAAGAACGAATCGCATCAGTTAGACTCACAATATGCTCAATTGAAAGGGTAAGTTTGCCTTTTAATTCCCTCATATGGAACAAATGCGGATATTGTTGAACAAAATCAAGAATATTTGCAAATAATATTGATTGATAGTATTGAGAGTTTTGATTTGAAATAAAAAAACCTGTAAGTGTGTTGTTCTTGAAAACAATCTTTTCAAAACCCATATGAAGTGCAGTTTTTCGTAATCGCACAACATTAAATAACTCCTTTGTTTGTTTAGGAACAGGTCCAAAACGATCAACTAAATTAGTTTCAAAAGAAGCAAGACTTTCATCTGTTTCAATATTATCGAGTTCCCTGTATAACTTTATTCTTTCAGATATATTTTCAATATATTCTTCGGGTAGCAATACTTCAATATCTGTTTCAATAAGGCAATCCTGAATATATGAAACTTCTTCATCAGAAGAAATTATTTCATCTTCATCTTTTTCTTCATTTTGTTTTGCCTGAAAAATATCTTTAAAGTCTGTGTCTTTGAGTTCCTGTATAGCTTCGTTTAATATTTTATGATACGTCTCAAAGCCAATATCTGCAATAAATCCACTTTGTTCTCCGCCTAAAATATTTCCGGCTCCGCGAATGTCTAAATCCTGTAAAGCAATATTAAATCCACTGCCAAGTTCCGAAAAATCTTCAATTGCCTTTAACCTTCGTCGTGCCTCTTGTGTCATTGCAGTAACGGGTGGAGCAAGTAAATAACAGAAAGCTTTTTTATTTGATCTGCCCACTCTTCCTCGTAATTGATGCAAATCACTTAATCCAAAATTCTGTGCACTGTTAATAATGATCGTATTCGCATTGGGAATATCAATTCCCGATTCAATGATTGTTGTTGCAATTAAAACGTCAAAATCACCGGCAATAAAATCAAGCATAATCTTTTCCAACTCATGCCCTTCCATTTGCCCATGGGCGATAATAGTTTTTACATGTGGACATAATTTAGCTATCATCGCTTGCACTTCTTTGATATTTTGAATCCTGTTATGAATAAAAAAGACCTGTCCGTTTCTTGCTGCTTCATAATTAATTGCTTCACGGATCACATCTTCGTTGAACGTGTGTAATTCGGTAACAATCGGATAACGATTTGGCGGTGCTGTGTTGATAATCGATAAATCGCGCGCTCCCATCAGTGAAAATTGGAGTGTTCGGGGAATTGGTGTCGCAGTGAGTGTTAGTGTATCAACATTTATTTTTATGGCTTTTAATTTTTCTTTTGCTGCTACACCAAACTTCTGTTCTTCATCAATCACAAGCAATCCCAGATCTTTAAAAGCAACGTCTTTACTTAATAAACGGTGTGTTCCAATGAGAATATCTATTTTCCCCTCTTCAACTTTTTTAAGTGTTTCTTTGATCTCTTTGGATGATTTTAGCCGACTTACATAATCTATTGTACAAGGTAATTTTTTTAATCTTTCTGAAAAAGTTTTATAGTGTTGTAATGCTAAAATTGTTGTTGGCACAAGCACTGCTACTTGCTTGCTGTCGCATACCGCTTTGAATGCTCCGCGAATAGCTACTTCGGTCTTTCCAAAACCCACATCACCACAAATTAATCGATCCATAGGGAAATTTTTTTCCATATCTTTTTTCATGTTTTTTGTGGCTTTCACTTGATCGGGTGTATCTTCAAAAATAAAAGATGCTTCTAGTTCTTCTTGCATAAAATTATCAGGAGAATACTCAAACCCTTTCTGTTCTCTTCGTTTGGCATAGAGCGCAATCAATTCTCGTGCTATATCTTTTACCTTACTCTTAGTTGCTTGTTTTAATTTCTGCCAAGCCCCTGTTCCCAATTTGTATATTTTTGGTGCTTCACCATCTTTCCCTTTATATTTTGATATGCGATGAAGCTGATGAATGTTGACATACAACACATCATTATCTTTATATACCAACCTAATAGTTTCTTGAACTTTTCCATTGTTCTCGATTCTTTCTAATCCTCCAAAAATTCCAATTCCATGATCAATATGAACCACGTAATCGCCGGGATGAAGATTCTGTAACTCACTAATAGTAAGAGTTTCCTTATTCTGATTGCTCCCTCTTACCTGAAATTTATGGTATCGGTCAAAAATTTGATGATCAGTATAAACACAGAGACAAAGTTCATCGTCAATAAAGCCTTCGTGCAGGGTTTTCAGTACGGGAGTAAAATGTATTTGCTCTCCTTTGTCTATAAAAATATGACGAATGCGTTCAATTTGTGTCTCGCTAGATGATAAAATGAAAACCATGTATCCGTTTCTTTTGTGTTCCAAAAGATTTTCAATCAACAGATCGAAATTCTTATTAAATGCCGGTTGTGGAGAAGTCTTAAATTCATATATTTCAGTGGCATTGAGCATAAAATGATGTCCAAATTCAATAGTACTGAAAGTTTTTAATCCTTCATCGAAAATTTGTTTATTAATAAGCAATTCATTGATTGTATCATGCACTTTTTCATCATTTAACCCTGTTTGCTCTCTATAATGTTGCTTTGTTGCAGAATTGATATTGTCAATCCTTCCTGCAGCATAAGATACATCTTTAAACCATATCAATGTGTTTTGTGGAATAAATTCAAAAAAAGAGATTTTTGATTTCTGTGTGAGGGCTCCTTTAAAATTCGGAATAATAGCAACTTCGTCATATTTTTTTAGCGATAGCTGAGTCTCAATATTAAATGATCGTATAGATTCCACTTCATCACCGAAAAAATCAATTCTATAAGGATGTTCTGATGAAAAAGAAAAAACATCAATAATACTTCCGCGTACAGCATATTGTCCGGGTTCATATACAAAATCATTTCGTTCGAACTCGTATTCTATCAACACTTCCAGAATAAAATCAAGCGACACTTTTTCATTAACATGTAGTTTAAGTGTGTTCTTCTTTAAATTTGTTTTTGTAATAATGCGTTCTGACAGTGCCTCGGGATAGCTAACACAAATTGGATTATTTGAAGTGTTTCCAAACTGGTTGAGTACTTCTGTACGTGATACGATTCCTCCATTATCTGTGTTTTCTATATCGATGTTTCGCTTGTACGAAGATGGGAAAAACAGAACCTTTTCTGATGATAGAATATTTGTTAGATCATCAAAAAAAAAGGAAGCTTCTTCTTTATCGTTGAGTATAAAAAGTGAAGGTCTTGAAATATTAGAGCAAACAGTGGCTGCTAAAAGACTGGCTGATGAACCTGATAACCCTTTCAGATGGAGGTTCTGCTTTGTCTCATCTGACATCATTTTAGTGATGGCGGTAATTTTCGGATGTTTATTGAAAAAATCTTGTAACATTTATGAATGTGTTTTTTCTACATTTTCTTAAGCAGCAAAATTAGTCAAATAAGTGCAGTAGTTGTATTCATCTCCGTAGAAATTTTATGACTGGCGAAATGCCTTTGTAATTATGAATTCATTTTTGTAATTTTGAGGTATCAAAATTGTGTAATACAATAAATTGAAAATTATGAAAAAATATTACTTTTCTTTTGTCCTGTTAGTCTTGAGTCTGATAAATACTTATGGACAGGTTACTACTCCAAGAGTGATTGTAAAAGACTTTCAATTTTCTAACGACCGTATTGAAGTGAATTACGGTTTTGAGAATTGTAATCCAAGTGATAAATATATAGTATGGATTGAAGCATCCACAGAAAGCGGAAAAATCCTAAAAACGAAATCGCTTTTCGGAGACATCAATTCAGTAACTCCTTCACCCGATAAAAAATTAACTTGGTTTACAAGTCGTGACAGTATCAATGTTGAAGATAAAATATTTATAAAACTATTTGCTTCAAAGCAACCAGAAAAAAATCTTGGTAAAGCCTATTTATTTTCCACTTTATATCCGGGAGCAGGTCACAGACAAGCAGGAGGTAAAAATAAATTATATCTTGGAGCAATTGGTTACGCCGGAATTGCCGGAATATTTGTTTTCAATGGTATGGCCGTAACTGCTGCCGGTAGTTATGCAACTGCAACAACCGCTGCAACTGAAAAAACTTTGCTGAGTAATGCCTCAATGTATCAAACTCTTTCTCTTACTTGTATAGGTGTAAGTGCAGCAGTATGGGCTTTAGATTATTTTTTATTAAGCCGGACTTCAAAGAAATCAAAGAATCTTAAACTGGGCGAGTTCTTAATCGCTCCTGATACAAAAAACATGTTGGAAGCAAAATCGCAGACAAAATTTATTTCAACAAGAGGATTGCCTCCAAACTTATTCGCTGAACTTTCTTTTACAGATGCAAACGGTAACGGAATTCTTTAAGCAAATGAAAAAGCTGAAATGACAATCACACTTTCAAATCAGGGAAAAGGAATTGCGTATGACCTAAACGTAAATATCACAGATGATAAACAAGACAAAAGTTTTAAAATGGGAACCGTTCAGAACATTTATTTGTTAAAACCCAATGAATCGAAAAAAATAAGTTTCCCGATAACAACTGACATTGATTTAAAAACCGCAGAACATAAAATGCAAATAAATGTAACAGAAAAATATGGTTACGATATGGATCCTGCATTTTTAGTTCTTCAAAGTTTTGAATATCAAACGGCAAAACTAGCATTCTCAGGCCTTGAAATACTTGATGCAGGAGAAGGTACTTTTGCAATTACTGAGGATGGACAAT
>JAVHQG010000110.1:0-4820 GCA_036171035.1 Bacteroidales bacterium | reverse complement strand
AAAAAAATGACAATACATTTGATAAAACTCATATATCGCAATATTTTGCACCAAATATAATCGCACTAATCATGTTTTCAAACACATATTTTTCAACAAAACGACAATATGTTATACAACAAATATTTTTAACAGCATATCTAAAACTTATAGTTGTTCTTAAAATATTCGGATTTTTACGCAGATTAAACACTGAAGAAATAGTGTACATACATAAACAATGAAACAATGAAACATTATACATCTATCTTAAACAACTGGTTAAATTCCAGTTTATCCAGGCACGTAACCAGAAAACTTATTTTAAGCGTAAGCCTTTTATTTGTATTAAGCAGCATATTTGCCCAGACGAATGATGATTGCATGGGATGCCATGAAGACAAGACGCTATCAAAAGTACGTAAGGGAGAGAAAGTTTCATTATTTGTAAATTTAAAGACATTTAACACATCGGTACACAGAATTGTAAAATGTGCTGCATGTCATAAGGATGCTGCGGTTGCTGATTTTCCACATAAAGAAAATTTAAAACCTGTGGAATGCGGTGGTTGCCATAAATGGCCACAGATTCAATATGAAGCAGGTATTCACGGACAAGCCGCAAAACTACATTCCCAATATGCCCCCGATTGTAAGGAGTGCCATGGGAAACACGATGTATTATCGAGGCACAATCCCGAGTCGAGAACGTATAAAATGAATATTCCAATTTTATGCGGAAAATGCCATAAAGAAGGTTCTCCGGTAGCCAGAATATACAATATTCCCCAACACAACATCCTTGAACACTACAGTGAAAGCATTCATGGGAAGGGTTTATATAAAAAAGGACTTATTGTAACAGCAACATGTAACGATTGCCATGAAAACCACTTAATATTACCACATACAAGCCCTAACTCATCTATCTCGCAAAATAAAATGGCGAGCACCTGCATGAAATGCCATGCAAAAATCGAAGACGTGCATAAAAAAGTTATCAAACAAGAGTTATGGGAAAAAAACCCCGGAAATGTTCCAGCGTGTTCAAAGTGTCATCCACCACATATTGTTACGGTTAAAAAAATCACTGAAAACGTTTCAGATCAAATATGCTTAAAGTGCCATGAAAAAAATGACATACAAAGAGCTGAAAACGGGAAGCGTGTGTCTTTACACATCAGCGTTGATTCACTTTCAAACTCGGTGCACAAGAATATTTCATGTACCAAATGTCATACAGATGTTAATCTAAAGGCACTTCGACCATGTGAAACATCAAAAAATGTTGATTGTTCCAACTGTCATATAAAGACATCAGAAACGTACTTTGCAAGCGATCACGGAAAAGCATATATGACGAAAAAAAGCAATGCGCCATTCTGTACTAATTGTCATGGTACGCACCAGATTAAATCAAGATACGATGATACCTCCCCAACATACAGAGCCAACATTCCAACTACCTGTGGGAAATGCCATCAGACAAATGGGAAAGCCAATAAAGGGACACATTTAAAAGAGCTCAATGCACTTTCAGATTATTCCCAAAGTGTGCATGGGAAGGGATTAAAAGAAAAAGGTTTGCTTGTGAGTGCGGTATGTACAGACTGCCACACATCCCACAGTATTCTGAAAGAATCAGATAAAAATTCATCCGTTAATCCTTTAAATATTCCGAATACATGTTCACATTGCCATAAGAGTATATTCGAAGAATACATGAAAAGCGAACATTCGATTGCCAACAGCGATGGGAATCTCACATATCCAACATGTGCCAATTGCCACTCTGCACATACAATTTCAGAAATTGACAAAAGTAAATTTCAAATTCAGATAACAAAACAATGTGGATCGTGTCATAAAAAACTTGCAGAGACGTTTAAAGAAACCTATCACGGCAAGGCTATTCATTTAGGGTATATGGAAGCAGCAAAATGTTCAGACTGCCATGGTTCGCACAATATATTAAAAGTATCCAACCCAAATTCGATGGTAGGTTCAAACAACATTGTTGCAACATGCAGGCAGTGTCATAAGAATGCAAACAAAGAATTTACAGGATATTTAACACATGCCACACACAACTCAAATCATATATTAAACTGGACATTTTGGGGAATGACATCACTTCTGCTGGGTGTATTTGGATTTTTTGGATTGCACACCTTGCTATGGATTCCAAGATCAATTACAGAAAGAAAGAAAAAACATCATGCAAAACCTGTAGGACAAGCAACCTATTTTAGACGGTTCACACGAAGCCAAAGGGTTACGCATATATTTGTAATCATGAGTTTTATTTTACTTGCATTAACCGGTATGACACTTAAATTTGCCTATATGCCATGGGCAAATGTGATTGCAAAATTGTTTGGTGGCGTACATGGTGCAGGCATTGTGCATAGGATCGGAGCAGTAATTACATTTGGCTATTTCTCTTTCCACGTATGGTCATTATTGCGTGCAAAAATTAAAAATAAGCTATCATTTAAACAGCTCATATTTGGTAAAAATTCTCTAATGTTTAACAAACAAGACGTGAAAGACTTTATTGCAACGATTAAATGGTTTGTAGGGCAAGGGCCACGTCCACAATATGGTCGCTGGACATACTGGGAAAAATTTGACTACATGGCAGTATTCTGGGGAGTAGCAGTAATCGGTTTCTCTGGTTTAATTTTATGGATGCCTGTATTATTTACTAAATTTATCCCGGGCTGGATTATCAACGTAGCAATGATTATTCATAGTGATGAAGCTTTGCTTGCCGTTGGATTTATTTTCACCATTCACTTTTTCAACACCCATCTTCGTCCCGAAGCATTCCCTATGGATACAGTAATTTTTACCGGGCATGTTGAGGTTGATGAATATAAGACTGATAGACCCAGAGAATACGAAGAAATGGAAAGAGAAGGCAAACTTGACACAGTTTTAGTGAAAAAAGAAATGTCATTATCATTCCTTAAGCTTGTAAAAACATTTGGTTATATTTTCCTTTCACTTGGCGTAATACTCGTTATACTGATCATTTATTCGCTGCTGAAATAACAAAATGGCGTAATAAAAAAAGGCAAAATCAGTAGTGATTTTGCCTCTTTTTTTATTACAGCCCCCTATCAACCAACACTACCTTCGAGTGAAATTTGCAGGAGTTTTTGTGCTTCGACAGCAAATTCCATAGGTAGCTTGTTGATGACTTCTTTCACATATCCATTTACGATCAACCCAACAGCATCTTCGGTAGAAATACCCCTTTGATTACAGTAAAAAATTTGATCTTCACCAATTTTTGAAGTAGTTGCTTCATGCTCAACAATACTTGTCTGATTCTGTACATCTATATACGGAAACGTGTGAGCACCACAGGTATCGCCCAATAAAAGAGAGTCACATTGTGAATGATTTCTTGCATTTTCAGCTTTTCTTGAAACCTTAACCAATCCACGGTAACTGTTATTACTCATTCCCGCAGAAATTCCTTTTGAAACAATCCTGCTTTTAGTGTTTTTACCCAGATGAATCATTTTAGTTCCTGTATCAGCCTGTTGATAGTTGTTTGTGACAGCCACAGAAAAAAACTCGCCAGATGAATTATTACCTTTGAGGATACAACTTGGATATTTCCACGTGATCGCTGACCCTGTCTCAACTTGTGTCCAAGATAATTTTGCATTATCGCCTTTACAAATACCACGTTTTGTAACAAAATTAAAGATACCACCTTTTCCATTTTTATCGCCCGGATACCAATTCTGAACAGTAGAATATTTTACAGAAGCATTTTCATGAACCACAATCTCCACAACGGCAGCATGCAACTGATTTTCATCACGTTGAGGAGCCGTGCAGCCCTCAAGGTAGCTAACATAACTTTCTTCATCAGCAATCAAAAGAGTTCGTTCAAATTGCCCTGTATTAGCGGCATTAATGCGGAAATATGTAGAAAGCTCCATCGGACATTTTACACCTTTAGGAATAAAAGCAAAAGATCCATCACTGAATACAGCAGCGTTAAGAGCAGCAAAATAATTATCGCCAAAAGGAACTACAGAGCCTAGATATTTTTTCACCAAATCAGGATGTTCCCTGATTGCTTCGCTGATTGAACAAAAAATAATTCCCAGATCTGCCAATGTTTCTTTAAACGTTGTTGCAACGGAAACGCTATCAATCACAGCATCAACAGCAACACCGGTAAGATGTTTCTGCTCTCCTAATGGTATGCCAAGACGATTAAATGTATCAATCAAAATAGGATCAACCTCGTCTATACTCTGATATTTTGCAGTTTGTCTTGGAGCAGAATAAAACACAATATCCTGATAATTTATGGCAGGAATTTTCAAATGAGCCCATTCAGGCATTTCCATGGTGATCCACTTTCTATAAGCCTTTAACCTAAATTCAAGCATAAATTCAGGTTCATTCTTTTTAGCAGAAATCATCTTTACAACATCTTCACTCAACCCTTTTGGTATTCCTTCGTTTTCAATTTCAGTAACAAACCCATACTTATATTCATTTTGAGTAACATCCTTAATAATTTTATTTTCAGCATCCATTTTTTGTAATATTTCCATTTAGGTTAATTCTAAACTGAAACAAAAATACAAAATAATACATCAGAATTAAAAATCTTCGCCATTGTAATTAGGAAGATGACTGATACATATCAATATGCAGATTGTTTATCCTGTAAATTCGACAATTCATCGAAAAAAATTAATGAAAAAATTAATGAAAACTAACTATTTAGTGTCTGTCCATAATGTCCGAGTTCTTCGTTAAACAACCCACAAGCTCGCTCATACTGTTACTAGCAGTATGCCGGG
>JAVHQG010000109.1:0-4857 GCA_036171035.1 Bacteroidales bacterium | reverse complement strand
AGCTGGCGTAATTCTATAACTACAAGTGGAATTATTCCTGAGACTCAAAAAGTTATTTGTCTATTGCAACCATCTTCTTTTAATTATGTTGATATGCTCAATTATGCCTGGGCTACATATCCTCTACTTCATCTGGATGTTCCATCTAATTTCACAAACAACTGGACAAATACCGAAATGAAGAATTTATTTCTTCAAATGTTAATCAATTCAGCCGATTCGCTTCAACCAACTTATTTTTTTATTGGTAACGAAATAAATTTCTACTGGGAGCAGGATTCATTGGATTATATGAACTGGGTTTCATTCTACAACCAAGCTTATGATTCCATAAAAGTTCATTCACCAAATTCAAAAGTAGGAACTACTTTTAATTACGAACATCTTTCGGGAAATGGCGTGTTAACCGGATGGGGTACACCTTATTGGAATGCATTTGATATATTTGATACAAGCAAGTTAGATATTATCGGCTTAACAGTTTACCCGTTTTTTAATTATCAGCATGCAATTGATGTTCCATCAAATTATCTTGACCCGATATTTTCACGTATTGGAAACAAGCCTGTTGTTATTGCAGAAACAGGTTGGCCGGGTGATTCTTTAATTGGTTCGTGGTATGCTTCATCTTCCGAACAAGTTGATTACGTAAACAAAATATTTAACATTATATCAGGAAAAAATGTTGAGGTTGTTAATTGGCTGTTTTTAAATTATGCGATGGATTCCTCTGATTCTGCTGCCGTGAAAATTTTTAAAAGTGTTGCATTACGGGATTCGCTCGGAAATGATAGACCAGCACTTGCAGAATGGCTATTACAATGTAGTAACAATTCAATTAAAGAGAAAATAAATTCAAACGAAATAAATATTTATCCCAATCCCTTCAGCAAAACAACCACCCTTGAAATTACAAATTGGAAAAATCAAAATTGCGAACTAAAGATTTACGATTTGTTTGGCAAAACCGTTTTCCAATCCGAAATCACAAATCAAAAATCCGAAATTCATTTGGATTTGCCCAGCGGAATGTATTTTTTACAAGTCGAATCAGATAATTTTATTCAAACTAAAAAACTGGAGATAATAAAATGAAAACAAAAAACTTTTTAACATCACTTTTCGTGATGTGTTGCGGAATCGGAGTTGGCAATACCAATGCACAATCAGTGAATGACACTGTTATTTTTAATGCTCTTGGAAATTTTAATTTTATTTGGACATATTCCGGTTACACTCCCCTGATTGACCGCCTTGGGCGACCATACATTTATCTTGCTACAAAAGAACTTGGATTAGTTACATTTGATATTTCCAATACAATGAATCCTACTCCGGTTGACACACAAACTGTCGTTTCACTCGGAAATCTGAAAGTTACAGGCGTTGCACAGGACAATAACTATCTTCTTGTTTCACTTGGCGATTTTATGGGCACAACCAATGCCGGTCTTGCAATTTTTGATGTTTCAAATCCTGTTGCACCTGTATTACTTGACCGTTGGGATTCTACTGCTTTTAATAATGGTACATCAACTGTTATATTTCAGGGAAATTACGCTTACCTTGGTGCCATGTCAAAAGGAGTGTTAATACTTGATATTTCTAATAAACAAAATATTCAATTTGTTTCGCAGATTATTCCGGATACAACCTTTGGAAATCAAAGTTATGATTATCATTCGCGCGGGCTTTTTATAAGTGGCGATACATTGCTTGTAGCAGATGATAATGGCGGGCTTCGTGTAATTGATGTTACTAATAAACAGAACCCTGTTGAGATTGGAAAATTTTTGAACAATTCCATTGATTCTGTTGCGGCTGCATACTATAATCATGTTTACAGGATTGGAAACTATGCTTATTGTGCAATTGATTTTTGTGGATTTGAAGTGGTAGATGTTTCCAATCCTTCCCTGATGACTGAAGTTTCATGGCTAAATCCGTGGAACTGCACCAACCAGCCGCCTCCCTTCGGTTCGTGGAATGGCAGTGATGGGCATACTAATGAAATCGCCTGTTCCTCTTCCCAAAATGTATTGTTCTTTTCGGGTGGCGACTCGCAGGTGCTTGCCCTTGACCCGTCTAATCCTGCACAGCCACGTATTATGGGTGCGTGGGGACCGCCAAACGACAGTGTTGGAACCTGGGGAACGGATATTTACGGAAATCTTGCAGCACTTGCGAATGTTAAAACATTTGGTTTTCCATTTGTTTCCAATGTTGGAGGGTTACAATTGTTGAATTGGAATCTTGTATCCGGTGTTAAAGATAATTACATTGAAACCAGTCAGGTGAAAGTGTTTCCAAATCCTGCTTCTGAAAAATTCACAATAGAATTTCCTTCTACGGGAAATAATAAATACACAGTTGAAGTGATTGACATTTTCGGAAGGATTGTTTTATCATCCGAAATCAAAAATCAAAAATCCGAAATTCATTTGGATTTGCCAAGCGGAATGTATTTTCTTCAAATTAAAAATAATAACTTTGTTCAAACTAAAAAACTGGAGGTAATAAAATGAAAATAATTATTCTTTCCTTTATTTTTCAATTTTATATCATAACATCATTTGGACAGCTTTGGTATATCACACGTGGTCTATCAACAAACGAAGTAGCATGGGGTATTGATGTTGATTCAGTTGGAAATATATATTGGGCAGTTGAAGAAAAAAATCAATGGCCTTACAATTACTTCAATATCTATCTTTACAAAATAAATCCAGAGGGACAGCAAATATGGCAAAGTTCACCTTATGGATGGACATATAATGATATTGCTTTTGTTGTAAAAGTAAAAGGACAAAATGTTTATCTTGCAGGAAGAAAGGACTCAACATGGCTGCCAATAGGCGATGCACTTGTATTAAATTACAATGCTTTAAATGGTGGATTTAACTGGGACTATATCTACAATCCTGTTCCTGATTATGGATACGAAGAAATTGACGACCTTATTGTTCAACCCGAAGGAATTTACCTTACCGGTTGGACACAAGGACAAAACACAGGATATGATTTTCTTATACAAAAAATAAGCTTAACAGGTCAATTGGTTTGGACAAATAGTTGGGATTTAAATGGAGGTACTGATGGTGCTAATGGACATGCTGCAATTGATAATAATTTTATTTATATTGCCGGACACACTAATTTTATTAATGGTTCATTAGTTTGTTTTAATCGAACAAATGGAGCACACCAGTGGGATGTTACATGGAGCGGATCTACCAATGATGAAGCTTTTGGATTAACAATGGGCACTGATTCTATGTTATACACTATTGGCTATTATTCTTCTAACGAAACAAATTCTCAAGCTAATCTTCGTAAATTTTCCCGAACAGGTCAATTAATTTGGTCACGCATTTGGGGCGGAACGGGAACAGAAGACCAGCGAGCAATAGTTACCGATGGAGACAGTATGATTTATATTGTTGGTACAACTTCCAGTTACGGCAGCGGAGGTAAAGATATTTTCGTATTGAAATACGATACAGCTGGAACATTGATTGATTCTCTTTTCTGGGGAGGTGTAGATAATGAAATTGCCCATGATGTAGTTATGTACGGCGATTATCTTTACATTACAGGAGAAACAGAAAGCTATGGAAATGCACAGATAAATAACGACACAATATCCGATGGTTTGCTGTTGAAAATAAATGCAAGAACCATGCAGGCACCTGATTCCACAATGACAAATGTTAATTCTGCTTTTCTCAATGAACAAATTGCAATGGATATTTCTCCTAATCCCTCAAACGGAAATTTTCGGTTGTCATTAGGTAATGGACAGTTGACAAAAAATTATGTACAGACGATTTTTAATATCTTCGGCAAAACCGTTGAACAATCCGAAATCACAAATCAAAAATCCGAAATTCATTTGGATTTGCCTGGCGGAATGTATTTTATACAAGTACAAGGCGATAATTTTATACAAACAAAAAAAATAGAAATAATAAGATGAAACATCTACAACCAAAAATTTGGACACACGACTTGTTCCGATTTATCGGAAAGAGAATGATTATATTTAATAGAAGAGCGAACAAGAATTAACGAATAATTATTACACAACCTGACAGGTTACGAAGTTCTTGTTGGGTTTTGTATTACAAAATATAAATAATTGATAATGAAATACTAACTAAAATATAAACAGATGAAAACAATATCAATTTTCTTTATCTGCATTTTTTATTTTACTTGTTCTTTTTCTCAATCGGCTTCGCTTATGAATGTTAATTCATGGGCTTATCAGTTACAAAATATTAACATTAATCAAATTGCAAACGATTCTACTTTTGAATTAATTGTAATGGATTATTCTATTGATGGAACTGATGCAGGGAAATTTACACAACAGGAAATCGCTCAAATTAAAAACACAGGGAAAAAAGCTTTAGCTTATATATCAATTGGAGAAGCGGAGAATTACAGATATTATTGGCAAAGCATTTGGAATACTTTACCTCCAACATGGCTTGGACCTGAAAATCCTGATTGGACGGGGAACTTCAAAGTTAAATTCTGGGACCCTCAATGGCAGAATATTATTTTTTCTTATATTGATACAATTATTAATCAAGGATTTGATGGCATTTATATGGATATAATTGATGCTTATTATTATTGGCAGGTAGAAAACCCACAGGAGTCAATGGCTGATTCACTAATGATTCAGTTTGTGTTAAATATTCGTAACCATATATCATTAATAACAACTAGCACTTTTTATATAATTCCTCAAAATGGGGAAGATGTTATTAACTCTACAAATGTTTCGCAAAATCTAAAAACAAATTATTTTAATTCTATTAATGGTGAAGGAGTTGAAGATGTTTTTTT
>JAVHQG010000108.1:0-21323 GCA_036171035.1 Bacteroidales bacterium | reverse complement strand
CGAGCTTGTGGGTTGTTTAACGAAATTATTGGCGTTTTCTTGCTGACACTAAGTATTTTTACTGTTGATCTTTCCCAAAAGTTCGAGCAAAAAATTCTTCAAATCCTTCTTTTAGTGTCTTTGTGTTAGATCGTACAATATTTCCATCAGGTCCAATAAGATAATATGTTGGAAATACTTTTACATTCAATTCTTTTAATGCCGCTAATTTATGATCTGCAAGGAATATTGGCCATTTGATGTTGTTTGTTTTTATATATTCTTTTACTGTTTTTATCTGATCATCCAAAAAAATGGTTACCATCTCAAATGCTTTTTCTTTCTTCTCCGGCAACTTTTTAGCAAGTTCAAATTCTTCTTTACAAGAAAAGCTCAAGGTGTTACAAAACCCTACATAAATATATTTCCCTGAAAATTGTTCAAATGTGTGTTTTGTGCTATCAATATCAAAAAATTCAAGTGTTTTTAAAGCTTTAAGCTTTTCGGGAGCAGTTATCTTTTTTTTAATGTTTAATGCAATTTTTTTATGTGACGGATTTGCTAATTGTAAAATTGTTGAATCAATAGTTTGTAATAATACATCACTTTTATAATTTCCCGAATAAAAAGCATCATGTAGTCCCTTTAGAATGACTAATTCTTTGAAATTTTCATCATCAAGTGCAATGTTTTTTGACAATGTTTTTTTTAACTGCTGATAGCTTTTTTGTTCTGAAATATTCATAGAGAGATCACGTCCTTCAGAGGTTTTAGCATAATATGTGAAATAGTTATCGTATGTCTGACAGAATAGCGACATATATGCCGGATTATCATATAACAGCGGTTGATTTCTGAAATATTCTTTTGTAAGGTATTTGTCATTTCTGATATAGGCAAAATATCGTAGCATACCAATTTTATATCTTTTGTATTCATTAAAATATTGGTTTCCCTGATATGAAAATGTAGTATCTAGTATTTTAATTACCGTATCGACACCTGAATGTTTTGCAAATTTATAAATCTCGTTAAATCGGCTGCTCACATAATCGTTATACATTAATTCAAATCGTCTGATCATATTGTTTAGTTCAGTTTTATCTGTCTGCAACAAGTCTAGATAAATTGTCTCTTCTTCTTGAAAAGGATTCAGAAATTTGCCGGCTTTTGGCTCTTTAAATGTTGGAATTTTAATTTTATAATTTGTTCCGGGTTCCGCAAAAAACTCGGCACTACGATCCTCAAGCAAAACAAACACAGGGCAGGTTTCGTTAAGTTGAAAAGCACAATTAAAGTCACCATTTTTATGAATTTTACATGTAGCAATTGTATCTTTCAAAAATGTAATCTCATCAGACCAAGAATAAAGGATAATTTCTTTGCCTGCACGTGAAAGGTCGTTTCCCGAAACTGTAACCTTTTGAGAATAACCTAATACAGAGAACAGTAACAAAAAAAAGACAACCAGATTTTTTGTGAAAATTTTAATTTTTTTTGGTTTTATATCATTCATGAAAAACAAATATGCTGAATTAATATTTTTGTACCAATGCCTATCAGAATCAGACCTCCAAGAATTTCTATTTTAGAACCAAGCGATCTCGCTGTTCTTTTTCCAAACAAAATACCCAGCATAGAAATGACAAATGTAACGATTCCTATAATTATTACCGATAGTGTAATTGGAATATCAATAATGCTAAAACTAACACCCACAACTAATGCATCAATGCTTGTTGCAATAGCCATAGCTATCATTACTTTAAAATTTAACGGATCGGTTTCTTTTTTTTCAGTTTCCTTTTTAAAGCTGTCACGAATCATTTTTAGACCCAGTAATGCAAGCAATCCGAATGCTATCCAATGGTCAATACTGTTAATCGTATCTCGAATAACCAAACCTGCAAACCATCCCAAAAGGGGCATCAGTCCTTGGAAGAAAGCAAGCACAAATGCAATTTTCACGGCATTACAAAAAACAATTTCCTTCTTGATAAGCCCGCTAGACACAGAAATGGCAAAGGTGTCAAACGAAAGCCCTATAGCGATTAATATAATGGTGAAGATTTCCATTAGGTTGTGATATTTTCTTTTTCTCGCTTATTTTTCCAGCGTTTGTGCGACCATAGCCAATATTCCGGTCTCTCCTTGATAACACCTTCAAGTAAATTCATGTATCGTATTGTTATCGCATTTTTAGACTCTGTTACAGGATTATCTGAAATGATTTTTATTTCTAGTGTATAATATCCACGCTTTGGTTTTCTTACATCAAAGAAAACAACAGGCATATTATATTTGCTTGCATAATATTCTGCACCATGCAAACATGCGGTTTCAATGTCCATAAAATTTACCCAAATTGCTTTTTCTTTATTTGATGGATTCTGATCTGTAGCCATAATGTATGCGGAGGGCTTCTCCTTAACCGATTCAAATGATTGGCGGGTATCGTAGATAGAAACAAGATTCATCTTAAAACGTTTACGCATGCCGTTAATGTGGGCATTTACATATGAATTTGAAAGTGGTTTATACAAAGCAAATAATTGATATTTCAACTGCAACGCAACACTCAACATTCCCCATTCCCAGTTACCATAATGACTGGCCAAACAAATAATTGTTTTTTTTTGTTCAAAAAAAGAATCTAGAACTTCAGGATTTAGAATTTTATATCGTTCTAAAACCTCCTTTTCATCAAGCGTATAGCCTTTCACACTTTCTAAAATAATATCTCCTAAATGTCGATAAAAAGTTTGTGCAATTCTATAAATTTCTTTTTTGGATTTTTTAGGAAAGCACATTGTGAGATTTGAGATAATGATTTTTTTTCGGTATCCAATTACATGGAATAAAATGGTAGTTAATCCTCCAGAAATTATATACAGTACAGAGAAAGGGATTATCCTGAAAAAAAAAATTGTAGCACGATATATCAAATAATACAAAAAATTCATACCTAAATTCTAATTTATAAATTTTTTTGTTGTTGGTGACAAACCACAAAGATAAACGACGTTTTGGTTTATTCTTAATGCCTTAAATAAATTTATGCACTGTCTTTTGTGAATTTTATAAAAATCATGTAGGTTTGCTGTTTATTTATCGAAGAAATTTAATGCCTGATTTTAATACTAGAAAACAAATTTTTTTGCCGATTATTTTTGCAACGATTTTTATTATTGGTCTTGCAGGAGGTCGGTTTTTTACGCAGAAAACTCTTAAAAACGATACTCTTCAACCTGTTGTTAGCAAACTTAACTCCATGTTAGATTTCATAGAATCTGAATATGTTGATTCTATCTCAAAAGAAGACATTGTTGAAAAAGCTATTCCTGAGATTTTAAAAGAGCTTGATCCGCACTCGCAATACATTCCTGCCAGAGAGCTTCAAAGTATGAACGAGCCACTTGAGGGCAATTTTGACGGAATAGGTATTCAATTTAATATCCAAGAAGATACTATCGTTGTTATTAGTGTAATACAAAGTGGTCCTTCAGAAAAAATCGGATTACTTGCAGGAGACAGAATTGTGAAAGTAAACGATACGATTGTTGCAGGAGTAAAGATTACGAATGAAAAAGTAATAAAAAAGCTGAAAGGGAAAAAGGGAACAACAGTAAATGTAAAAATTCGCAGGAAGCATGAAAAAGAGTTGTTGAGTTTTGATATTATTCGCGATCAGATTCCGCTCTACAGCGTAGATGCTTCCTTTATGCTCACTGGAAATATTGGGTATGTAAAGATTAGTAAATTTGCTAAAACAACACAATTTGAATTCCGCAGAGCTGTTTCCCGATTAAAAAAGAAAGGAATGACAAAGATTGTTGTTGATCTTCGTGGAAATGGCGGTGGATATTTAGATGCAGCCATTAAATTGGCAGATGAATTTCTTGACGATAAAAAGCTTATTGTGTTCACAAAAGGTAAAGCTCGTCCGAAAACACCCTACTATGCTACTTCATTTGGATTTTGCCAAAATATGGATGTTGCGGTACTTATTGATGAATACTCTGCTTCAGCTTCTGAAATTTTTGCCGGTGCTCTTCAAGATAATGATAAGGGAACAATCATTGGACGTCGTTCATTTGGGAAAGGTCTTGTGCAAGAACCCGTTGTTTTTAACGACGGATCTGAATTGCGGCTTACAATTGCTCGCTACTACACACCAACAGGCAGATGCATTCAAAAGCCCTACAGTAAAGATTTGGTGGAATATTATCATGATATCAATAACCGTTTTTCAAATGGAGAATTTGAACAAGCTGATAGCAGTAAATTTGCAGATTCGCTTAAATTCACAACTCCCGGAGGGCATACGGTGTATGGTGGAGGTGGAATTATGCCTGATATTTTTGTACCAATGGATACATCAGGTTATACCCCTTATTTAAACAAAATTTTAAATAAAGGACTTGTTTATAAGTTTGCATTTCATTACACAGACAATAATAGGGTAAAACTTAAAGAAACAGGAGACGTTAATGTATTAGAAAAATATCTTGATAACCATGCTGTGCTAAACGAGTTTATTGATTATGTGTCAAAAAATGGAGTACCCGCAAATCAAGCACAGATAGAGAAATCAAGAACGCTGATTAAGATTCAGGTATATGCTTATATTGCACGAAACATATTTGATGATAATGGATTTTATCCTATCATTTTATCTATAGATAATACTACCAATAGGGCAATTCAGGTGCTAAAAAACAAGAAATAATTTTAATTAATTGAAAAATCCAGAACCGGATTTTCATGCAGCAGAATTTTAATTTGATCATTAGCTTGAATATTCATAGCTTTTTCAGGTGTTCCCAAAAAAATTAAATCGCCTGTTTTTAATGTAAAATATTGTGACACATATGAAATAATTAAATCAAAAGAAAATGTCAAATTCTTTATTTGAAATTCCTGCGATTTTTCCCCATTAACAAATAGTGAAATAAAACCATCAGGTTTTTCATTTAAGATGTTTTTATGATAGAATTTTCCTATCGGCGCAGAATTTTCAAATGCTTTAGCTGCTTCCCAAGGAAGGCCATTTTTTATACATTCATCAAGCTTTGTTATATCTGTAAAATCAATACCTGCTGTTATTTCATTGTAATATCTGTTAGCAAATTTTTCAGCAATATTTTTGCCTACTTTAATTATTCTAACTACCGGAGATACACTACAACGTATTAATGAATTTTCAAATGGCAAGAAAAAAGGTTTGTTATTTAACAAAATAGAAGTGTCTGGCTTTAGGAAAAACACAGGTGATTCGCTATTCTGATACTTTTTTAGAGAGTTATTTGCAATACAGATAATCTTCATGCAAAATGTAACTTATTTTTTCAAAGATTTTAACTTAATTTGAGAAATAACTTGCTTCGTATTAAGCGTGAAATCACCATCCATCATCCATTTATAATAACTTGGTTCTTTTTGAAAGACAGACTCAACTGTTTTCCCTTTATATTTCCCAAAATTAAATATTTCTACATTGTTTTCATCGAAAATAATTCTCCCTGCAAAATCAACATTATTGTTGTGTGAAGAGAATTTACTTAAAAAATCAATATCATTTTCTAATGTAGGATACCGGTCAAGTTGAGCTTTTAAAATTTCGTATGTAGCAAAAGTATCAGCAGCTGAACTATGTGCATTTACGAGCTCTTTATTACAGAAAAAACGATATGCTGCACTTAATGTTCTTTGTTCCATTTTATAAAAAATCACCTGCACGTCAATAAATTTATGTCTGCTCATATCAAAATCAATATCAGCCCGTAAGAATTCTTCTGCTAACATTGGAATATCGAATTTATTTGAATTGTACCCCGCAAAATCACAGCCTTCCAATATTTGTGCTATTGTTTTCCCAAGTTGAGTAAATGTTGGCATATCTTTTACATCGTCATCATAAATCCCGTGAATTTCGCTGGCAACTGTTGGTATAGGTACTTGTGGATTGATCCTATATGTCTTTTCTTCATTTTCCTTATCAGGAAAAATTTTGAGAATTGTAATTTCTACGATTCTATCACTAGCAATGTTAAGCCCGGTAGTTTCAATATCAAAGAATGCAATGGGACGCTTTAGGTTTAGGTTCATTTTGGTTTTAAAAAAATATTATAATTCAGAACACCATCGTTGATCATTTCATCAAACACCTCAATGGTTTTTTTGTATGGCTGATAGTTGGTGCTTTCAACTTCAATATCATAAATTCCGGGAGGCAATGAAATTACAAATGAGTCATTTTTCTTGTTGTACATGTATTTTCCAAAAATGTCGGAAGCCAATTTTTCTTTTACAATTATTGATATATCTGTGGAAAAATCTTTTGGAGACTTATTCCTTAATGAATCCCCAACAGCAATTTTTCCCCTAAAAACAATCGGTTTAGCCTCTTCTCCCTTAAATACAACTTTGTAAATATCATAGTCGCCAAATCCTTCTTTTCTAATGGCTGCAATATATCCATATCGTCCCTTTTCAGATAGGGCAATTGACATATTATCATTTAAATCATTAATCGGATATCCAATATTTTTTGGTCTCGGCCATTTTTCTTCAAAATTGTTACGCTTACTGTAAAAAATATCAAAACCGCCCATGCTATTATTCCCATTTGAACAGAAGTACAATGTATTCCCATCTGGTGATAACATTGGCATATTTTCATCATCTGAGCTATTAATATTCTCGCCTAAATTTTGTGGTAATCCCCAGCTATCATCAGGCAATTTAATGGTCATCCAAATATCTAATCCACCAAAACCGCCTGGCCTTTTGCTTGAAAAATATAACGTGTCTTTACTCATTGTGACTGTTGCTCCAGATTCCCGTTCTTTGCTGTTGATGTTTAGACCAAGGACTTCAGGGTCGCCATATCTCCCTTTTACACTTTTTGAAAGTAAAATATCAAAACTGGCTACAGAATTGTCGGGTTCCACAAAAACCCATTCCCCATCACGTGACATGCCTGTCATAATCTCTTGTTCATCTGAGGTATTAATTTTGCTACTAATTGATTTTGCAGTACCCCAACGACCCCAAAAAGTTACATTAGACATGTAGATGTCATTTGTATATTCCTGAAAATCACTAATATATTTTCTATTAGAGGTATAAAACAATGTTTTTTCATCGTCTGTTATAAAGGGATTATAATCAGCTTTATTAGAATTAATTACCTTACCAAGGTTTGTAAAGACAACGTTTGTAGGTCGCTTTGTTAAGTCTTTTGCATTTTGTAAATACCTCATTGCTTTTTCATATCTCTTACGCAAATCTTCATCGGCAGAAATAGTTTTTTTATCAAGCATGCTGTATTTTTCATACATATCTTTTGCTTTATCAAACTGGTATGCGTAATAATATGCCTGACCGAGATAAAAAAAGACATCATTTGGCTGGTTACTTTGCTTGGCTGTAAACTCTAAATAAGAGAGAGCAAGGGGTTTATCAATGTTTGTGTTCAAATAGCATGCACCTATTTTGAAATTATAATCTATGTTAAGTTTATCTTTCTGAAATAATTTCAAATACTGATTTAATGCTACATCATAGTTCCCATCAGTAAAATTCCCATTGGCATCATTTTCTTTTTTCTTGGTTTTTTTTGATTGTGAGAAAGCACAATCTGGAGCTATTAATGAAATAAAAAACAGCAACAAAAAAACAGAAATTAAATATTTTAGGAAATTCTTTTGATACATCAACTCTCAATGTTTTTTCCAATGACAAATATAATAAAATCTAAAGAAATCTGATGGTGTAAAAATTAAAAAACAAAGCCCTTTTCAGGGCTCTATTTGTGTCTAATTATTAATCATCATTGGCATCAATAACATGAGAACATCTTCTTTTTCGTCTTTCTCGGAAGGGAGCATAATTCCTGATCTCGATGGGTCTGAAAGTTCCATTATAATATCTGTGCAAGAATAATTAGAAAGAATGTCAAGTAGAAAAACTGATTTAAAACCAATCTCCATTTCCTGTCCTTCATACTGGCAGTTGATTCTTTCGTAGGCAGATATTGAATAATCTATATCCTGTGCAGATATTGTAATTTGGTTTGCGGCAAGATTCAGCCGTACAAGATTACTTGCAGGATTTGAAAATACGGAAACGCGCTTCAATGTGTTATAAAATTCGACCCTGTCAACTTGCATTTTATTCGGACTATCTGAAGGAATTACTGAATTATAGTTCGGGTAGGAACCTTCAACTAATCTACAAATTATATTGTATGTTGACATTTTGAAGATAGCATTTTTATCGTCAAATTCAAGCGAAACTTCCCCTTCTTTCCGTCCAATAATATTTTTAAGTAATCCGGCTGGTTTTTTCGGTAAAATAAATGATGCGTTTGTCTCTCCCTTTACGTCAAGTCTTTTGTATTTTACCAATTTGTGTGCATCTGTGGCAACAAATGTTATATGTTCAGGGGATATTTCCACAAAAATACCATTCATAACCGGACGAAGCTCATCATCAGCTGTTGCAAATAATGTTTTGCTGATACCGTTGTATAATGCTTCTGCACTTAATGCTATTTTTTGTGCTTTGTCTATTTTGATTTCAGGTACTTTTGGATAGTCCACCCCATTTTGTCCGACAACAGAGTATTTACCATTGTTTGAACTAATATCAATGCCCAACGTTTCTTCATTTATCATAAATGTGAGTGGCTGTTCCGGAAACTCTTTGAGAATATCAAGAAGCCTTTTCGCTTCAATAGCTATATTGATATCGCCTTCTGTTTGAATAATATCAACAACAGTTGATAATGTGGTTTCTAAATCTGATGCCGTTACAGTGAGTATTTTATCAGAAATATGAAATAAAAAATTATCTAAAATTGGAAGGGTGTTCTTTGATGCAATTACCCTGCTAATTGCTTGTAAATGATTCAGCAATGTAGTGCTTGATACAACAAAATTCATAAGAATATATATTTAAAATGATTACTGTTAAATTGTCAAAAATAATAAAAATAATTTTCTGTCAATAGGTTTGTTAATATCTTTTATTGGTTCACTATTAATACGAAAAGGCTTATTACTAAAAGCCAGAAGCAGTTTTATACGTGTTTTTTATTTATTAAAAAATAATTCAACTCTTTGAAAACAGGGTCAAAGACATAGTATTGTATAAGCACCAAATCTTTATTGTTATGAATAAAAGCATAAAGTCTGTCGGGATCAAATTTGTTTATTTTGTTACATGTTTTATCAGGAGCGGAATCATAATTTGGTCTGTAATGAATACGAGCCGTTTTCTTTTTCCCGTTTTTATCTTCAACAGTTAATGTAAGTACAGGTTGTGATTTCATTATCGAATCTTTTCTGGCATCGGGAATATCTGAAACATAAACTTCAAAATTCAAATTTTTAAATAAACTAATATATTCTTTTACAGAGACTGTATCAAATTTCTGAATGGGCTTACGATCGGCCAATGACAGCAATTCAAATTTATTACTTCCTGCATTTGTAATTTTAAAGGATTGAGAAGGTGTTGAAGGATTTTCAACGGTAACACTCGCTATGTCGGTAAATTTATATCGAAACATGTTCCTGTCTTTCCAATCTAAAGCGAACGTGCTGTAGCGAGTTGTCAAATATCCTGAAAATCCTGGAATATCCATAATAAAAGGTTCAGCGGAGCCTTCGAGCAACATATATGTGCCTAAATTATCGGGTGTAACTCCACCAACATAATATGTTTTAATAAGTTTACCTTTCTGATAAATTTCTACTTTTATTGATTTTGAGGCTAAATTTTTAACAATCGTATTATGCGCTGATTTTGCAACTGGAGACTTAACATTCAAGCGGTTTATTGTTTTTAATAAAATGTCAATAAAATCTTTTCGCACGCCAAACTCACCATTCAACAGCCATGATCCGTCATTTCGCTCAAGTGTAACACTTTGATTGTTTTTATCAACCATAAAAATTTTGGTAATCGCAGACGTATCCTCAACTGCAAAGTCCCTTAATTCTTTTTTTATTGTACTACCGGAATTTGAAACATAAAGCCAAGTCGCAATCACAGCAAGTACTGCGACTATAATTGCAGGTTTAATAATTTTCCCCATTGATAATAATTTTGATGTCAAATTTATGAAAATATCCTATAAACGTAGGTTTCTATGTTTAATTTTTTACTAATTTCGCAAATAGATTCTTATCTGTTTTATTCTATGTTGATTACATTAAACAATAATACTGAAAGCTTCAATGCGGATCAATTAAATATTACTGAAATTTTAGCCATTAAAAATTATTCATTTAAGCTGATTATTGTAAAACTAAATAATTTGCTTATCAACAAACCTGAATATGAGTCTGTACAGGTAAAAGATGGAGACGACCTTAAAATTATTCACTTGATGAGTGGCGGCTGATTAACAAATAGTGTAACTTCTTTATTTTTTTTTCGTAGCACACTCATAAATCTATATTTTATGAAAAATTTATACACATTGGTTATTGTTTGTTTTGCAGCAATAAATATAGTGTTTTCCCAATCATATCAGGGCAATGCTTTCGATACTTGGTCTGCCTCTCAAAAGTTTTTACAATTTAATGAAAACCATATTTTTGTTTTCGGCTCTTCTGATTTTGAAACGTGGACAAATTCAAGAGGGTTTGTGCACTTTTCTGATGATGGCGAATTGTCTCCATTTATTGATATTCAAGCATCCGATCCACGAGTTCAACCAATTGAAAGACCAGATAGTTTGGATCAGTTGAGATTTTCTGTCAAAGATGTTCAAAGTGGTAATGATATAAAGACTTCTACGGCTTCAAAAATATTTGTTTATCCCAATCCGGCAATTGAAAAATTAAATATTAATATTAATTTGCCTACAACTTCTGATGTTAAGATTACCTTGTTTAACTCTATTGGGAATATTATATCTCAAACCGAACTTAAAGATAAAAGGCAGGTATTAAAAACACTTGATGTTGGAGATATTAAAAGAGGAATTTATTTTTTAGAAATTAAATCAGATGGAATTAAAACCATCAAAAAAATTGTTTTAAAGTAAGCTTTATAGCGAATGTTTATTTTTGTAAAACCGATTTGTCTTCGTTACAGTTCGGTTTTATTTTTTTCCTGCAAAAGTAAACGTGAGATATGTTTGATAGAATCAGCTACTGAAATAAATTTATAATCAAAAGCTTCCTTAATTTTTTCGCTACAATAATAATTTTTGTTTCTAGCAGAACGAGCTGTTTCTTTCGTTACCAAAGGGACTTTATGCAAAAACGAACATCTTATTGCCTCCACTCGCCAAGCAATTTCAGCCATCAAGTGTGATACCTTGATCTTTGGTTTTGATTTGCCTAATTCATCTGCCATACGTGCAAATAAATCTTTGTAACAAGTATTTTCGGAATTTAAAATAAATTTTTCTGCTGTAATATCCGATTCCAATAATTTTATCATAATTTCTGCAACATCACGTACATCAACAAATCCCGTAATACCATCAGTATAAAATGGAAGACCTTTTAAGACAGTTAAGAACAAAGCAGAACTGCCACGCTCCCAATTACCCGGACCAAGAATTACGGTTGGATTTACAATTACTGCCTGCAAACCACGATTTATTCCTTGCCATACTTCAAGTTCAGCATAATATTTACTTATAGAATAACCACTAATATTTTTATGATTTGTCCATGCTGATTGCTCTGTTACATGATTGGTGTTAACAGAACTGCCTAACGCAGCAATTGAGCTAACATAACAAAGCTTTTTCACTTTATGCTGCAAACAAGCATTTACAATATTTTTTGTACCAGTAACATTAATATTAAACATTAGTGATTTATCTGAATGGATAAACGACACAATAGCAGCCGCATGATACACATACTCACACCCAACGATTGCCTGGTTGAGAGATTTTAAATCTAAAACATCAGCCTCAACCCATTCAATTTTATCAAATAGAGATTGATAATCGGCTGAATAATAAGCAATAACTTTCTTTACATTTTCAAGATTACTATCCTTTCGCCTTATTGCCCTTATATGTTTTCCTAAAGTTAAAAGTCTGTAAATAAGATGACTTCCAACCAGTCCGGTTGCTCCAGTTACACAAATCATTTCTATTTCACAGTGGTTTCTTTTGTAATCAAATCCCAAATTAACTTCTTCCCAAACCCAAGTCGGTTATCAGTCATCTTTATATAATTAGCTTGCAATATCCATAATGTAGTATTCATTAATATTGTAAAAGGGAAGCGCTTTATATATCTTTCTTGGGCTTTTATTAAAGCAGAACCTTCCGGTTTTATAATTTCTCCTTTTAATTGAATTCCTTGTATTTTGCCAACAAGTTCAGTTTCAAGCACTATAGATCCGGCGACTTTATTGTTACAGTTAAAATCATTTACATGCTTTGTAGAAGTATCAGATGAAAAAATAAATTGATTTTCATTTTCAAGATATGCATAAAAACAATGAGCACACCAAGGTTGATCATTAACAGCGGAAGCAATGGTTAAAACATGGTGTTCCTTAATAAATGCTATAATTTTTTTATCAATGTTCAACATATTTGTAAAAAAATAATTTAAAATTGGCGCAAAAGTAATTAAATAGTAGAACATTAGATAAAATATTAAATCAGTCCTGCATTTTTTACTCAAAATATTTTAAAGTAATCAACTTAGATTATCTTTGTAAAGTCAAAGTAACTAATTTAGATTATAAAATAAATGAAAAATAAGTATCTTGATTTGATTGAACAGACATTTGATTTTCCACAAGAAGAGTTCCATGTAGAAGAAGGTGATTTGTTTTGGAATAAAGTACCCTTAATGAGCATCATTGAACAATATGGGACACCACTGAAGATTTCATATCTTCCGAAGATTAGTTCGCAAATTCAAAAAGCAAAAAAGCGATTTAATGTAGCCATGGCTAAAAGCGATTACAAAGGCACATATAATTATTGCTATTGTACAAAAAGTTCACATTTCTCTTTTGTAATGGAAGAAGTGCTTAAAAACGATGTGCACCTAGAAACTTCATCGGCATTTGATATACATATAATAGAAGAGCTGTATAAAAATGGTAAGATAAATAAAGATAAGTTTATTATTTGTAACGGGTTCAAAAGGCCACAATACATAGATAACATCGCAAACCTTATTAACCTTGGCTTTGAGAATGTGATTCCCATTTTGGACAATAAGTTTGAACTCGAAAAATATAAAAAACTCGAAAAAAAATGCAAATTGGGAATCCGGATTGCTACCGAAGAAGAGCCAACATTCGATTTTTACACATCACGTTTAGGAATTCGTTATAATGATATTATCCAATATTATGAGGATTACATTAAAGACAATCCGAAGTTTGAGTTAAAAATGCTTCATTTTTTTATCAATACAGGGATTAAAGACTCTGCCTACTACTGGAACGAATTAACCAAATGCGTTACGGTGTACTGTGAGTTGAAAAAAGTTTGTCCCGAATTGGATTCCTTAAATATTGGCGGAGGATTTCCCATAAAAAACTCATTGGCATTTAGTTATGATTACGAATATCTTTCTGAAGAAATTATTTCACATATTAAAAACATCTGTGATAGGAATTTAGTTGTCGAACCAAATATTTTTACTGAATTCGGGTCATTCACTGTAGGAGAAAGTGGTGCAATCATCTATTCAATTATTGACCAGAAACGGCAGAACGATCGTGAACAATGGAACATGATAGACAGCTCTTTTATGACAACTTTGCCTGATACGTGGGCAATGAATCAGAAATTCATTCTGCTTGCCATCAATAAATGGGACGAGGAATACGAGCGAGTTTTTCTTGGTGGGCTAACTTGCGATAGCCACGATTATTACAATGCAGAAACACATTCAAATGCTATTTTCTTACCAAAAATAACAAATGGAGACCCACTTTATTTGGGATTGTTCCATACCGGTGCATATCAAGAGTCTGTAGGTGGATTTGGCGGCATACAACATTGTTTGATCCCTGCACCCAAGCATATTTTAATAGATATTGATGAAGATGGTGAATATTTCACACAGATATTTGCAAAAGAGCAGAGTTATAAGTCGATGTTAAAAATATTGGGATATTAAAAGGAGTAACTATAATTATTAGAACTATTAAAATTATGAATTACGGAGGGCTAGAAAAAAAATATGCATCATTAAAAAATGCACCAATCGTTATTTTGCCTGTGCCTTATGACGAAACAAGTACTTGGATAAAAGGAGCAGACAAAGGTCCGGATGCTATACTTGAAGCTTCAGCAAATATGGAGCTTTATGATATTGAAACCGATAGTGAGATATTCAAAATGGGGATTTATACGGCACCACATATTACTGAAAAATCATCACCAGATAGCATGGTGAAAGCGGTTTATGAAGAAACCCAAAAATATTTGAACAAAAATAAATTTGTTGTAACCATTGGAGGAGAGCATTCTATCAGTTTTGGTGCAATAAAAGCGCATGCTGAAAAATATAAAAATCTTACAGTTTTGCAACTTGATGCACACAGTGATTTACGACAACAGTACGAAGGCAGCAAATATAATCATGCGTGTGTAATGGCTAGAGTTCGAGAAATATTGCCCATCGTTCAGGTTGGGATTCGAAGTATGGATGCAGTAGAAAAAAAATATATAAACCCTGAAAACATATTCTTTGCAGAAAAAATCCATGATTCAAAAAATTGGATGAAAAAAACAATCAATTGCCTTTCAGAAAATGTGTATATTACGATAGATCTCGATGCGTTTGATCCATCAATTATGCCATCCACCGGCACACCTGAACCAGGAGGAATGCTTTGGTACGACGTTATTTCATTAATTAAAAAAGTTAATAAAAAATGTAATATTGTAGGATTTGATGTAGTTGAACTTTGTCCAAATGAAGCAGAGAAATCATCGAACTTTCTTGCTGCCAAACTAATTTATAAAATCTTAAGTTATAAATTTACAAAAACAATTGATCCATTAAAAGCATTGAATCTTGAATGAATTTTATAAGATTATATGAACTTTGTTTTTAGTAATGCTCATCGGACAATTGCGATTTTCTTTAGCAATTGTTTTTCTCCACTCTTTAAAAGTATAAAATAGAGACCTTCAGGATATTGATGTAAACGAACAACTGACCTTGAAGTTATTCCTTTGATATGTTGTAGCATTTTCCCTGTATTATCAATAATATCTGCAGTGTAAACTAAATTATCGTTACCGGAAAAAGAAATGAGATCGTTAACTGGATTTGGATAAAAAGTAAGCGTTGTATTTTCAATTGTTTCACCAATTCCAACACCATAATTTACCATTATGTTATCAATAAATAGGTTGTTGCCATTACCGCTGATTGAAGCAAATTTAATCACAATACTATGACCGGAATAAGATTCAAGCGGAATCGTTATTTTTTTCCACTCATCTAGGTTGGAAGGCACATAAGCAGTGGATTGTGCAATGGTTCCAAAAGCGAGTGAATCAGCGGGAAAAATTAATGCAGGAACATTAGAAAAAGTAGCACCACAATTGGTTGAAATAAAAACTTTTAGAGTATCATTACTGTTCATATCTTTCTTTCTATAAGCCAAATAGAATGTTAATTCTGCGTGTGATATAGGTAAATTAATTGCAGGAGTTAAGAGTTCATCAATGTTGTTTTGAGATGTATCAGCAAATAGATTTATGTAAGCAGCATGATTGCCGGATAAGCCGGTTGAATTGTTTTTGCTCCATGTAATTGAACTATCCGGGTTATTGATAGTCCACCCGATAGGTGGGAAAACAGCATTTTCAAATGATTCATAAAAGGGCAGATTTACACCATTCAAATAGAAAGTAGAAATCATTGTATCGTTTTCAGAATGTGTGTCGTTTTCGTTATTTGGAGCAGATGTATATGCTGAAAAAGTATGAGACCCATCAGATGAAATATCAAAAGCAGGCAGATACACTGTGTCTGTTTCCTCTGGATTTAAAGAACCATTCCATGCAGTTGTTATTGTAGTATATTGATCTGTTTTATAATTAATCAAGCAAGAGGACAAAATATTTATGCCATGATTTTTAATAATCACTTTAGGTACAATTGGTTGCATAGAACAATAATAGTATGAGGGTGAAAGAATTTGTAAAAGCTGTGCATCATTTTGCGTAAGAACAGGATCATATCCATCAATAAATGAAGCACCTGTATTTGTTGAGTCGAGCCAATCTTTCAGGCGTTTATCGGGAGAGATGCCATTCCAGGAAACAGATATCATGCCATAGTAATCGTGCATATTATCGGACACTACATTACAACTTGAAGGACCACCATACAATTGCCCAATGATTCTGTGTTGTGCATCAAAAAGTGGAGAACCGGATGAGCCAGGCTCTGTTACTCCCACCGCCCAGTTTGCACGCCAGCACTGAATACTTTCATATGCTTCCGGCTTGATGCTATCGCCGACGATAGATATTTTTTTAATATCACCATTTGGGTGATGAATACAAGCTCCGTTCGGTGTGTTAAGACCAGAAATGTTCCAACCCGAATAATAGATATTATAATTTGCAGGAGGGATGTTGTTCATTTGCACCAAACAAAAATCAGATATTCCTTCACGTGCTTTTAGCGTGCAGCCTGAAATTGACTGATGTTGCGGCGATGATGCAGGATTGGCACAGGAATCACTTTGCCAGTTAAACCAAAAAACCCAGCTACTAAAATTTCCATGGCTTGTAGTGCAATGATTAGCAGTTAAAACGTATGGTATGCCGTTGTTTGAAGTATTATTTATAAGTGCACCGCTGCAAAATCCATTGCCGTTTACAACCAACATACACACAGACTTGATTTGGTTTTCCCAGCTATTACCTTCGGGACACGTCACATTTTTGTTGCAAGCACCTGATGATCCAAATATTTTTGCAAATGAATAGGCTCTTCTATAGCCATGCGTTACTTTATCTAGTACTAATTCACCCCGAAAAGCAGCATTAGCAGGTTCTTCATATACAATAATCACAGATTCTCCCTCAATCAGTGTTGTGGCAAAAACTCCATCTTTTTGGTTGTTGAATGAGGTAAATGCTCCGAGTAAAAATTTTGTTTCAGGATTGTAGATAAATAGTTTTGCTGCTGTAGGAATATTATATTTACTAAATCTAAAATTGAGTGATAGTGCGCCCTTAGCGTATATTTGCAAGCGCCATGTTTTTGTTCCATCAGGTAAGATATCTTTTACACCGGTATTGATTACATCAATTGCTACATCAACATTTTCGCCAAAACGCCATGGAATATTTTTATCATTATCATTTACAATATCTTCGGCTATTAATTTTGTAAAATCTATATCAGGCATAGTTACAACAGGAACTATTTTCGAAATTTTTAGTTGTGTTGATTTATCAAAGCACAAGGGCTCACCCCCCACACTAATCTGTGCAGAGACTTGTGTTTTAAATATTAACATGGACACAATAACCGTAAGTAAAAAGAATTTTAGCATTTCAAATTAAAGAGATTGGATGATACAAAATAAACAGAACAATAATACAAAACATTAACACATCTTTCAACAATATTCAAGAACAATATTTGCGATTTAGGTAAAAATAATTAAGTGTTTTATAAAAAAACAGGTTAAAAATTTCTGAATTGTTATATAATTTATAATTTCGTAAGTTAGTCACAATAAATAATATCAATATGATAAAAAGAAATACAGCATTGGTCATCGGGATAATTTTTATTTTGTTTTTTATAACCCCTGGTTTTTCTTGCAATTCACTGTTATTAAAAGGTGATGGAAAATCGAAAGTTAAAATGGCTCAGGCATGGTTGAAGTACAATGATGGTGATTATAACGGAGCACTGCGCATGTATCGTGAAGTATATGAGGCAGTTCCTGAGGATGCAGAAGTAAATTTTCGTATGGGACAATGTTTTATTGCCCTAAAACAGCTTGATAAAGCCCTTCCACACCTAGAGAAAGTAGCAAAAGATTCAACGCTTGACAAGGAAGTTTTTTTTCTATATGGGCAGGCATTGCAGTTTGCCGGGAGAGTAGATGATGCAATTAATGCGTATTACATATATAAAGCAACACTTAAGCCTCGTCAGTTGGAAGCACACCAAGTGAATACACTATTGATGCAATGCAAAATTGCAAAAGAATTGATTGTAAAGCCGGTTGATGTTCAGATAAAAAATTTAGGAAGTGCAATAAACTCAAAATACACTGATGCAAATCCATCTGTAACGGCAGATTTTAAGACGCTGATATATACATCACGAAGACCAAATTCCAAAGGCGATAATGTTGATCCAAATACAGATGATTACTACGATGACGTGTATATTTCAAAATTTGATGAAGCAAAAAAAGAATGGGGTTTGTCGTCACCTATTCAAGGCTATATTAATACTGATGGATATGATGCAAGTTTGAGTATTTCGCCCGATGGGAATAAAATATTTTTGTATAAAAATATACCCGGAGAAACTCAAAGTGGAGATATTTATTTATCTGAAAAACAGCCTGATGGAACTTGGGGAAAACCATATCCTTTAGGGAAAAATATTAATACAACATATTTTGAAAGCTCTGCAAGCATTACCGCTGATGGCAACACTCTTTATTTTGTGAGCGAAAGAGAAAAAGACGGATTTGGTATGGGTGATATTTATATGTCAAAACGCGAAGGCAGCGATTGGGGGAAAGCTGTTAATTTAGGTTCGACAATCAATAGTGTGGACGATGAAATTGGCGTATTTATTCATCCTGACGGTAAAACATTATTTTTTAGTTCCAACGGGCATGGATCTATGGGTGGACATGATATTTTTATGAGTTCCCTGCAAGACGATAAATGGTCTGCTCCAGTAAATTTGGGTTATCCCATTAATACCACAAAAGAAGAAATACATTTTGTTTTAAGTGCTGACGGGAAAAAAGCACTCATCTCAAGTAATCGTGATGGAGGAATAGGTGCTTATGATATTTGGGGAATTGATATGATAAATTATTACAAGTCACTTGATAAAGATCTTGCAAATACTCTTTCCGGTCCGGTTCTATCGATTATTAAAGGAACCGTAATTGATAATCAGAGTAAACCTGTAGTAACTGAATTTATTATCAAAGACACGGAAACCAATCAGGAAATAAAAGTTAAAACAAATGAAAAAGGAGAATATACAGCAACGTTACCTGCATTGAAGAAATATGACTTAATTATTTCAAATAATAATTATAAAGCATTCAAATTTAATTTTAACCTGCCTGGTGGAAAAGGAGAGACGTACACCATGACAAAACATATTATTTTAAATAATAAATAAGTTGTAAATTAATACCCATAACAAACACTTTCTTCGTTATTTGAGTATGTTGTGATTTTGATCCAATCATTTTTCAGAATGAAAATTCTGGGCGTTTTATATTTTTTTATCATTATTTTCCCCGTCTCAGTTTCTTTTGGACAGCAGGGAAAGAAGATGGTTGTATATACTACCGACTTTAAATTTAATGAAGGGATTTATGTTACCTTCGATCAGGTAAAAAATAATAAACCTATAGTAAAGCAACGCATTATTACTAAAGTACTTGGAACAGATTTGGAATACTTTACTAAAGTGTTAACCGCGGAAATCCTGCAATATTTTGATGATTTTGGAATACAGCAAACAATTAAAACAACTGATATTTGGGGATATTGTCGCAAAGGAATGGTTTTTATTAACTGGCAAGGAGAATTTAACCGGATTCCTGTAATTGGGGATATAACATTTTTTGCTGCAATTATTTCCGTTTCGGGTACACGTTTCCCTGATCCATTTGATGCTTATCCTGCAATAGGATCACCGGATAATGGACAGCAGGAGGAGATCCGAAAATTCCTGATGGATTTTGAAACAGGCATGGTTCTTGATTTTAGTGTTGAAAATGTAACAAAAATGTTGCAGAAAGACAATGAACTATTTGAGGAATTTAATGCTTTAAAAAAACGTAAGAAAAGGAATATGCTCTTCGTGTATGTAAGACGTTATAATGAACGACATCCTATAAGCTTCCCTGTTGATTGACTTTGTAAGCTATAACGCCTTATTCCCTTAAAAATGCTCAATAAACGTTACTTTTTTATATTATTGTTATTGATTTGGTACAACAACCTTTCTGCACAAGATACAGTGCTGACATTAAATAAAATTATACTTCCTGAAAAAGTAAAAAATCTTACCTATTTTATTTCACCTATTTTTGCATATAATCCAGAGACTCGTTTAATTTTTGGAGCTGCAGCAATAATCAGGTTACAGCAAAACCAAGACTCTGTTGAGACCGTATTTAACAGACCCTCAACCTTGATTCCATCTATAAAATATACATTAAATGATCAATTTATTACAACGGTTGAGGCAGATTTATTTATTAAAAAAACAATAAACATCAACATCCATCCCAGATTTGCTAAATATCCTGATGTGTTTTATGGTATCGGAGGTCATACGCAAGATAAGGATAAAGAGACTTACGTTGATGAAACCTTTACGTTAAATTGTACTGTTTCAGGTATATTTTTCAAAAAAGAGTTTCTCGGACTGGTTGTTGATGTTAGGAATCATGAATTATTTAATTTTGAAAAGGCACGAAAGTTAGATTCCATGTTTACGACAGGCACTACTGGTGGCGTGATTGCAGGGGCAGGGCTTTCTTTTCGGCACGATACACGCGATGATATTTTTTATCCGACAAAGGGATATTATTTACATATCCAAGGCGTATTTTTCCCAAAACTTACATTTAACAAATATTTTTTCAATAATTTTCTTTTTGATTACAGACAGGTGTTCACGATATTAAACACTAGAAATATTATAGCAATGCAGGCATTTCTCCATGTTACAGATGGGTCAAATGTTCCCTTTTATGAATTACAACGGATTGGCGGCGACGATGCAATGCGAGGAATTCATGCAAAAAAATATCTTGGGAAAAATGCTTTTTTAGTGCAGGCAGAATATCGTCGATTTTTATTTTGGAGATTCAATGTGGCTATATTTACAGGAGTTGGTGGGGTTTCAAATACATTAAAATCAATAATGATAGATGATTTAAAAATTAATTATGGCATTGGATTACGTTACAAAATTCTCAAAGATGAAAAGATTAATCTTAGATTTGATGCCGGTTTTGGTCCTGATCATCAGATTGGTTTTTATATTGAAGCAAAGGAAAGCTTTTGAGATAAAAGATAAAAGATAAAAGATAAAAGATAAAAGGGAAAAGATAAAAGATAAAAGATAAAA
>JAVHQG010000107.1:0-1009 GCA_036171035.1 Bacteroidales bacterium | reverse complement strand
TATTTATATTTGACCCTTCGGGTCAGTGTTTACGATACTATTGCAAGTGAGAAATATTAGTTACTAATTTGAAAAACCACCTTTGCTTTTCTAACAGCTTCATTCAGTAGTTTAATATTTAACGGGATTTTTATCTTGTTAAGGATCAGATATTCTATAAGCTGTTCTGTACTTAAATTGCCTACCATTTCCTCGCCCGACATTGGACACCCACCCAACCCTAAAAGAGCTGTATCAAAGTATCTGCAACCCACTTTATATGAGCTTTCAATTTTTTTAAGAGCACAACTTTTCTGCACATGCAAATGTAATCCAAATTCAATATCTCGAAATTTTGTATCGAGTAATGAAAATAAATTTGCAATAATCTCATCATTACCAACTCCTACTGTATCGGCAAGACAGATTGTTTTAATTTGTAATTTTTTTAATCGTTCAACAGCTTCAACAACAATTGTTTCATTGTGGTCATCACCATATGGATTCCCAAATGCCATTGAAAAATAAATAATCAGTTCTTTATTTGTTTTTACACAAATGGTTTGAATATCTTCAATGGTTTGATATGCCTTTTCAATGGTTGAATGAATATTTCGGTGCAAAAATGTAGCAGACGTTGAAAATGGATAACCAAAGTAGTGTATTTGAGGATAAACTGAGCCTATTTTTGCTCCTTGTAGATTTCCAACTATTGCTAAAAGTTTTGATTTTGTTGATGAAAGATCCAGATGAGCCAAGACTTCTGCTGTATCGCATAATTGAGGAATAGCTTTGGGAGAGACAAAACTACCAAAATCAATTACATCGAATCCAACTTTTAATAGACAATTAATATAATCTACCTTAATGGCTGTAGGAATAAACTGTTTGATTCCTTGCATAGCATCACGTGGAGTAGCAATTATTTTCATTCAACTAGTAAAAATTTGTAATAAATTTTAATCTACAATTTAATATTGAGTCCACTCCGAAAAGTCTTTTAACCCCTAAATCCCCTAAAGGGGACTTT
>JAVHQG010000106.1:0-1010 GCA_036171035.1 Bacteroidales bacterium | reverse complement strand
CTTGACGAATTTCACCCTATTGGGAAAAAGGCACTTTGCGCAATTACTTTTGATGATGGATACAAGGATTTTGTTGACTATGCTTTTCCAATTTTGATCAAATATAAAAGTCCATCGTCTATGTATATCGTAACAGATTGTGTGGAAAATAATATTCCACCATGGACATATATAATAAATCATTTATTTATTAACACATCACATCTTTCGCTTGATTTATATTCAAAAGCACTTTCTCCGAAGCTCCAAAAAACAAAGTGGAAAAATCAAAAGGAACGCTTACATTATGCAAAAAAACTATCTCCATTCTTAAAGCAATTAAATAATCAGGAAAGAAAATTAATATATGATCAGATATTGACTAATTTCAATGATGTTGATATGCCTGAAGGGATGATGATGGACTGGAATGATGTTCGATATGTTTCTCAAAATGGTTGCGAAATTGGCTCACATACGATTACACATCCATTACTTGCAAAAAAAATTAATGCCGGGGAAATTTCTAGAGAATTAGTTGAATCGGGAAAAATAATTGAAAGACAAATTGGGAAATTCCCTATTGTTATTTCTTACCCTTTTGGAAATTATAATGAGTCAATTAAAAAAAATGCACTTCATTCGGGATATAAATTTGGAATCACGGTGAACCACAATGTTTACGATAGTCAAGTTAACGATTTATTTGAAATTCCTAGAGCTGAATTGTATTCAGAACCATTCTTTAAATCAAAGTTAAGAATCAATGGGATAATCAATAAAATAAGTAACGTTTTGAGAATCACTCTGCTTATAGGTTTATTTGATGTCTAAACACGAAGTGTCATTTCGAACGTAGTGAGAAATCTCTATTCGAACGTAGTGAGAAATCTCTATTAGAACGTATCCTAACGACCCTTCATTTCGAACGTAGTGAGAAATCTCAATTGAAATAATGAAGCAAAGCGAGCAATATCTATTTAGTGTATGTAAGAAAACTCAGTGTCAGATAAGAAAATGTCAAGAATGAG
>JAVHQG010000105.1:0-4933 GCA_036171035.1 Bacteroidales bacterium | reverse complement strand
ATGGTGAATATCAGCTTTTCTACCAACATAGTCGCATGATTCTTTTACAGACTCAGCTAGATTAAATGTAAATTCATTTATCTTACCCTCTTGTAATAATTTATTGTAATCTTCTCTGAAATTCTCCATGGTTGACAAAATGGGGTTTGCAGCGGTTTGTCCCAATCCACAACGATTTAGGAGCTTCATCAATTTCCCCCAATGTTCCAATTCCACAAGGTCTTTTTCCACACCTCTGCCCTCGAGAAGTTTTTCAAGTTTATGTTTTAATGCAATTGTAAGAGCCCTGCACGGGACACAAGAGCCACATGATTCACCAATAAAAAATTCAATAAAATTCATCACCACGTCTTTAATAATATCGCGTTGGTTTCCCACAACTATCATTGCTCCACCGGTTGGCAAATCTTCATAAGCGATTTTTCTATTAAATTCGTTTTGAGCAATAATTTTTCCGGACGGACCCCCAACAACAACTGCTTGCGTATTTTCCGCACCAACCATTTCAAGCATTTCAGCAACAGACATTCCCCAATCAATTTCGTAAACACCCGGATTTTTACAATCGCCAGAAATACATAATAATTTTGAGCCTGTTGAATCCTTAGTTCCCAACGTTTTGTACCAGTCAGCTCCCTTTTCAATCACTTTTACCACCGTACAAAGAGATTCCACATTATTAATAACTGTAGGTTTCCCAAGATACCCTTTCTGTACAGGGAATGGTGGGCGGTTACGCGGTTCGCCTCTTTTACCCTCAGCCGATTCAATCAGAGCAGATTCTTCGCCACAAACGTATGCACCAGCTCCAAACTGGATTCTTATATCAAAATTAAATCCGTTTATACCAGAAATATTATCACCAAGCAGATTTTTATTTCTTAACTCTGTAAGTGTATTTTCGAGGTGTTCTCTCATGTATTTATATTCATAGCGCAAATATAAAATCCCCTCTTTTGCACTTATTGCATATCCGGCAATTGCCATTCCCTCGAACAATAATGCAGGATATTCAGTTAGCAGAACCCTATCTTTAAATGTGCCTGGCTCTCCCTCGTCTGCATTGCAGATCAGATAACGTTCAGTGTCTTTTGATCTTTTACAAAAGTCCCATTTCATACCTGTTGGAAATCCGGCACCACCTCTACCCCTCATATTTGATGCCTTAACTTCATCAATAACCTGATCGGCAGACATCAATTTCAGCTTATTAAGAGCTGTTCCTGTTGAGTATTGGGAGAAAAGAACCTGACCCTTAAGTTTGATATTATTTTTAATCATTGTTTTCATGTGAGGTGAGTTATTGGCGCCATCACCAAATGAAGTAACAAGACTACTTACTTCTGCACCTTTTTTCAGTGCACCCACAATTTCATAAACTTTTGCAGGAGACAACTTCGTAAAAACAGTTCCATTAATAATTGCAGCCGGTTCTTGATCAGACATACCGATACAGGCTGTATGAAATAGTCCAATCGCCCCATCTCTAGAAACTTCGCCAAACCTGCACCCTGAGGCAGCTTCAAAAGCTTTAGCCACATAAGAATGACCATTCATACATGATACAACACTATTGTTCAGATAGATTGTATTTTTCCCTCTCGGGACTTTCGAGAAAAAATGATAGAACGACATTGTTTGCTCTACATCTACTACAGACATAAAAAGCTCATCAGCTATCTGAGTAATAACATTTTTTGGAATGTAGCTATACATTTGCTGCACATCAAGTAAAATATCCATAAGCCTTTCAGCCCTTTTGGAATACTTTTCAATAATAACGTTTACCTTTGAATCCATTGTTATAATTATATTTATTATTCAATAATTCTTAATGTTACTTAATTGATTACACAATGCAAAATTATAGCGAGTAAAAAGTTGAAAACATGACTTAATGCAGTTTCAGTTAAAATCCATATGCTTAATAATATAAATCTCAAGATCAATATGATGGCATAAAATATTGGATATTAACTAATAAAGCAACAAATTGATTAAGTTTAATGATATTAAACATAATAGTATTTCGTATAAAAAATTGGTCACTAAAAACATTTTTACAAAAAACAAGAATTTATGTATCTTGCGCCCTCTTTAATTTTAATATAATCAAAATATAAAATGGATAGGAATTCGATCATTGGTCTTTTAGTAATTGGAGCTATAATCATTATTTATAGTATTGTATCAAGCCCCGGGAAAGAAGATATGGAGAAATTACACAAACATAATGACTCAATAGCACTTGTGAACAAACTAGCTTATGAAGAACAAACAAAAGCACATGCAAAAGAATTAGCGCAAAAAGATTCAATAAAAAATCTTCCTGATTCATTAAAAGAAAACAATCTAAAAGACAAATTCGGAAGTTTTGCTTCTGCCATTGAAGGGAAAGAGGAGTTTATTACACTGGAAAACAATTTGATCAAAGTAAAAATTTCTACAAAAGGAGGCAGGATATATTCTGCACAACTTAAAAAATATAAAAATTGGAGTGGGAAGCCGTTAGTATTATTTGATGGAGACAAAAATGAATTTGGATTAAATTTCTTTTCACAAAATAAATCAATTACTACCAACGACCTATATTTTACGCCCACCAAAGAAGTCCGCTCATATAATGCCACCAAAGACTCTGTTGTTGTCGCACTCCAGCTTATGTGTGGAGATGGGAAATATATTGAATATGTTTACTCATTAGCAGCGAATAGTTATTTAATGAAATATCGCATCAATTTCGTCAATATGAACGATATTATTGCAAGCAATACAAGTTATGTTTTATTAAATTGGAAAACATTTATACCGGGGTTAGAAAAGGGGCGTGACTGGGAACGAGACAATTCATCTGTATATTGGAAATTCTCTGATGAAGAAGTAAATAACCTAAATGAAAGAAGTGAAGATGTTAAAGAAGATCTGCGCACAAAAGTAAAATGGATTGCATATAAGCAGCAATTCTTTTCAACAATATTAGTTGCAGACAATGCTTTTTTAAATGCACAAGTTAAAGCTCAACGCACCGATTCTTCAAAGACTAATTTTAAACATTTTGCTTCAGAAATAAGTTTACCATTTGACAGAAGCACATCACAAAGTATTCCTATGAAATTTTATTTTGGGCCAAACCAATATAAAATACTCAAGGAATTTGACCTTGGGTTTGAAAAATTAGTTCCGCTAGGATGGGGAATATTTGGCTGGGTAAACCGTTTTCTTGTAATTCCAATTTTTAACTTTCTTGGATCATTTATTTCGAGTTATGGACTAATAATCTTTTTACTGACAATACTAATTAAACTAATACTTTTCCCACTCACATACAAATCGTATTTATCGAGTGCAAAAATGCGAGTATTAAAGCCACAAGTTGATGAAATGAATGCCAAAATTCCAAAAGAGAAGACGATGGAAAGACAACAAGCAGCCATGGCACTTTATCGAAAAGTTGGTGTTAATCCAATGGGAGGATGTATCCCTATAATGCTGCAATTTCCAATTCTTATAGCACTATTCAGGTTTTTTCCGGCATCCATAGAACTTCGTCAACAAAGTTTTTTATGGGCAACCGATCTTTCTACCTTTGATTCAATTGCAACGTTACCATGGAATATCCCTTTTTATGGCGATCATATCAGCCTTTTTACACTTTTGATGTGTGGATCAATTGTTCTTGTAACACTTACCAACAGTGAACAAATGAACACAGGCACACAAATGCCCGGAATGAAAATAATGATGTGGATGATGCCTGTTATGATGCTATTTTGGTTTAACAATTATGCATCGGGACTAAGTTATTACTATTTTCTGGCAAACTTAATCACCTTTGGACAAACTATGATTATACGAAGATTTGTGGACGATAACAAAATATTGAAACAACTCGAGACCAATAAAGCTAAGCCCGTTAAACGATCACGTTTTCAAGAAAAACTGGAACAAATGGCCAAACAACGAGGATATAAAATGCCAAAGAAGTAAACCATTGATGGGATGTTGAATGTTGGATGTTGAATGTTGGATGTTGGATGTTGAATGTTGGATGTTGGATGTTGAATGTTGAATGTTGAATGTTGAATGTTGAATGTTGAATGTTGAATGTTGAATAATGGGATGATGAGAAGAAGGGATAATATTTAGAAATGATTTAATAATTAGGTTATGAAAAATTTATTGATTTTTATCTTAACTGTTGTTTTATCGGCAGGTTCTATCGCACAAAACAAACATTTTATTCCACTTCCAATTTCCAATGATGATTTTCAACAAAAGTTGAATGCTGTAAATGCGAAAAGCGATGAAACAGCAAAACTGGATGCAGCAAAACAAATAGCACAATCAAATAGTTTACTCACCTCGCAGGTAAAACAAATGGCAATTATTTTTAAAAGCGATGTGAATAGGCTCGATTTTGCAAAAGCGGCATTTATCAATACTTCAGACAAAATTAACTTTTATGAGGTATATGACACATTTGGGTATTTCTCAAATGTATTTAAACTGCATGATTTTGTAAGAAGCCATCAGGCTGATGTCCCAAACGAAACAAAAAAGGAGAACAAACCAGCCATAATATTTCCACAATGGGATTATCCTGATGCTATGTTTTACAAAGATGTGAAAGGTTGTCCAACGCTCATTGAAGATAAAGATTTTGATGCTGTTGCAAAGCAAATTAACGAGATGGTTAATGATGCAGGAAAAGCAAAAATATGTGAGAAAAATTTCCATACATATTGTATGTCAACGGCACAAATCATGAAAATTACATCGCTTATAAAGCCTGAAAGCGACAGGCTTAATCTGCTTAAAAAAGCTTTTTATCATTGCTATGATGTGAAAAATTATATAAAAGCAGAAGTGTGTTTAAGCAATGCAGATAATAAAAAAGTTTTACGTGATTTTATTACTAATGGGCTCACGGAAC
>JAVHQG010000104.1:0-4938 GCA_036171035.1 Bacteroidales bacterium | reverse complement strand
ATATTAACTGATGTTACGCTTTATGTTTTTTTACATGAATTACACGAATTAGACATATGACATTATGTTATATTTGACTTGAAAATATTATCCAATGTTAAAAAAACATTTATAAATTTTGTTTCAACTGTTAATAAAAGCTTTGGTAAGTATGTAGCTTTGCCCTTTCATTAAAAAAAGAAAAATGATTCATCAAAATATACAAATAGGTGTAATTGGAAGTGGTAGCTGGGCAACCGCTCTTGTGAAACTGCTACTGAATAATTGTGATAGTGTGAATTGGTTTGTTAGAAACGCACAAACACTTCAATATGTTGAAGAGCATCAACATAACCCAAAATATCTTACATCACTGAATTTGAATACACAAAAAATAATCCTTTTTAATGATATCAATGAAGCTGTAAAGAAATCGGATGTTTTGATTTTTGCCATCCCTTCAGCTTTTTTTAAAGATGCACTGATGCCACTAGAAGAGCCTCTTACAGAGAAAATAATTTTTTCTGCTATAAAAGGAATTATCCCTGTTGAAAACACAACTATTGCTGAATATTTTATCAATCATTATAAAGTTCCATTAAACCATATTGGAATAATTGCAGGTCCATGTCATGCTGAAGAAATTGCCCTTGAGCGATTATCGTACCTCACACTTGCAACACAAGACACACATGTAGCAGAAATTTTGGCGGAAAGACTAGAGTGTGGATTTTTAAAAACAAGATTTTCAAAAGATATTTACGGCACAGAATATTCAGCTGTACTTAAAAATATTTTTGCAATAGCAGCCGGGATATGTATCGGGTTGGGATATGGCGATAATTTTCAAGCAGTATTAGTATCCAATTGTATCAGAGAAATGAAACGTTTCCTAGACAAAACAATTCCGGGAGCCAAATTAAAGATTAACAATTCTGCATATCTTGGCGATTTATTGGTTACAACATATTCTCAGTTTAGTAGAAACAGAACATTTGGGACAATGATAGGAAAAGGTTATTCAGTAAAATCAGCACAAATGGAGATGAATATGGTTGCCGAAGGATATTATGCAACAAGCTGCATACATGAACTAAACAAAGCATTTGGGGTAAAAATGCCGATTGTTAACGCTGTTTATAATATAATATACGAAAAAATATCACCGGCAATGGAGATTAAACTTCTTTCAGAAAATCTAAAATAAGATTTTGACCAAACGACCTGAAAAAGTGTCAGGAAATTAAATATTTTTTAGTAAATTTGTTATTCTTTTTTAGAACTGTTAAAATAAAGCATATGGGAACATATAATTTTGTTGGAAAATCAATAACCCGTGTGGATGGAGTGGAAAAAATATCCGGTGCTGCAATTTATGCTGATGATATTGATTTTGGATCAAACCTTCTCTATGGAGAAATTGTAGAAAGCACATTTGCACATGCTTTGATAAAAGAAATAGATACCTCTGAAGCAGAAAAAGTTGAAGGTGTTATAAAAATATTTACAGGAGCCGATTTCCCATACAAATTTGGTCTTTATATGAAAGATCGCTTTATTTTTGCTCAAGATCGGGTAAGATTTGTTGGAGAGCAAGTTGCAGCGGTGGTTGCACGTTGCCCAAAAGCAGCAAAAAAGGCAGCGAAATTAATAAAAGTAGAATACGAAGAACTCCCTGCTGTGTTAAATCAGATGGATGCTATAAAAGACAATGCCACATTGTTGCACCCCGATTTGGAAAATTACCCACATGTTCCGTGGTTTTTCCCAAAACCGAAAACGAACATTGCACATTGGAGAAAAATCAGAAAAGGTGAGGTAGAAAAAGGCTTTAAAGATGCTGATTTTATTTTAGAAGACGAATATTTTGTTCCTCGTTATGCACATTGCGCTATTGAAACACATGTGGCAATTGGGAAATTTGATTTTTCCGGAAGACTTACGGTGTGGGCTTCATCACAATCTCCGTTCACCCAACGACATTTATTTGCTGAAGCACTTGCTCCACTTGGCATTACCCACAAAGATGTTCGTGTGATTGCACCCCATGTTGGTGGTGGATTTGGCGGAAAAGCAGGCGTTACAATGGAGATCTTAGCAGCTGCAATGGCAACAAAACTCAAGGGTTATGCAGTAAAACTTCGCTGGACCAGAGAACAAGAATTTTATAATACTTATCAGCGCTTAGGGGTTGTTACCAAATTAAAAATAGGTGTTAAAAATGATGGGACTCTTACCGCTCTTGACCATAAAATTTATTGGGATGCCGGTGCCTATGTAGAATATGGTGCCAATGTGGTAAATGCCGTTGGTCTATCTGCTATTGGTCCATACCGAATCCCAAACGTCACGATTGACTCTGTGTGTATTTACACTAATCTACCTCCTGGTGGTGCATACAGGGGATTTGGTTATTCTGAATTTTTATTTGGGTTGGAGTCACATATGAACCGTATTGCAAAAAAGTTGAACATGGATCCCATAGAATTCCGTAAAATCAACGCAATAAAAGAGGGTGACACATTGGCTTATGGTGCACACATGAATCCAAATGGGTTATTTGATGCTATCAATAAAGTTAAAGATGCAATTGAATGGGACAAAAAACCTGTTTCAAAAAACCCAAATACCGTTATTGGAAAAGGATTTTCACTATTTTGGAAAGCACCTGCCATGCCTCCAAATGCTTCCTCTTCTGCTTTTTTAAAGTTTAATGAAGATGCAAGCTTAAATATTCTTGTTTCAGGAATGGATATTGGGCAAGGCTATTTAACCGTTATGGCACAGATTGCCGCTGAAGTATTATCTATTCCTCCATCTAAAATTCGTGTAGAAAACCCTGATACAGACAGAAATCCATACGAATGGCAAACTGTGGCTTCGCACATTACGTGGAGTTGTGGAAATGCTGTAAAAAAAGCTGCTCAAGAGGCAAGAGATAAAATATTACGTATCGTGGAAAGGGCGTTACATCTACCTTTTGACATGCTTTATCTAGAAGATGAAAAAGTAAAATGTAGAACTAAACCCGAATTTGCACTACCATTAAAGGATTTTGTCATCACAGGGATACAGGTTGAAGATGGAACATTTAAAGGTGGACCAATAAATGCAAGTGGTGTTTTTATGCCGGAATACACATCAACCAATGCAGATCCGGAAACCAGTCAGGGAGGACATCCAAATGTGCATTATACAGTGGGTGCTGCGGCGTTGCTGTTAGAGATTGATAAACAAACAGGCAGAATGAAAGTTTTAAAAGTGGTAGAAGCCGTTGACTGTGGAAAAGCTATCAATCCAAATCTTGTAAAAGGGCAGTTAGTAGGTGGATTAATGCAGGGTCTTGCGACTGTTTTATATGAAGATATGCGCTATGATAATAAAGGTAAATTGCTTAATCCGAATTTTACAGATTACAAATTGCCAACATCAATGGATATTCCTGATGAAATAATCCCAATTATCATAGAAGTGCCGCAACCCGATGGTCCCTATGGAGCACGCGGAATGGGCGAACACACCATGCTTCCGGCTGCACCAATGATAGCCAACGCAATAGATGATGCTTTTGATGTACGGATTACATCTATGCCAATCACAGCCGAAAAAGTCGCAATGGAGTTACTGAAAAACAAGAAAAACACATAAGTATAGAATGACACGTCCACTAGAAAACATAAAAATACTTGATCTTACAAGAGTTTTGGCTGGTCCTTTTTGCACCATGCTATTAGCAGAATTAGGTGCAGAGGTTGTGAAAATTGAATCGCCAGGCACAGGTGACGACTCAAGAGCGTATGGACCTTTTAAAAACAAGAAAAGCATGTATTTTGTCAGTATTAACAGGGGCAAGAAAAGCGTTTCTGTAAATCTGAAAACTGCAAAAGGGAAACAAATTATACTTGATTTAGTAAAAAAATTTGATGTAATTATTGAAAACTTTAAGCCGGGAACAATGGAAAAACTTGGCTTGGGATATGATATAATTAAAGAGGTAAATCCAAAAATAATTTATGCTGCATCATCAGGATTTGGGCATACCGGTCCTGATTCAAAAAAACCAGCTTATGATATTCTTGTTCAGGCTTTGGGTGGAATTATGAGTATTACCGGTTGGCCCAATATGCCTCCAACCCGTGTTGGAATGTCTGTGGGGGATATTACAGTTTCTTTTTATACTGCTATGGGCATACTGGCAGCTCTATATCACAGAACCATTACAGGATTAGGACAAAAAATTGATGTTTCTATGCTCGATTGTCAATTATCAATAATGGAAAATGCAATGTTGCGTTATCAGGCAGATCAAGTTGCACCAACACCAATTGGGAACAGACATCCAACCATCACACCGTTTCAGGCATTTAAGGCCAAAGACGATTATTTTGTGTTGGCTGCCGGAAACGACTCTATTTTTATAAAACTCTGCAAAGCAATTCATTGTGAATATTTGCTTGACGACGATCGATTTAAAACAAATAGTGCACGAACCAAAAATTTAGTAGAAATAGATGCAATTTTAAATGATATTTTTATTACAAAAAATGTGAATGATTGGTTAGAAATACTTGAAAATGCAGATGTTCCAAGTGGTGCAATAAATAATATTGAAAAAGTAATGGGAAGCCGTCAGTTACAAGCACGTAATATGATTGTTGATGTGAATGATAAAGATATTGGTTCTTTTAAAATTGTTGGAAATGCAATAAAAATGAGCACCATTCCAGAAAGATCAGACAGAGATCCGGCACCGGAAATAGGAGAACATAATAATATTATCTTAAAAGAAATGTTGGACTTTTCTGATGAGGAAATAGCCTTATTAAAAAAAGAAGGGGTTCTTTAGACCCCATTTTTTCTATATTTTATTGACCTGTATTAATTTTCTTGAAAATTCTACATATTTCTTGTAAGAAAACTCAGTGTCAGATAAGAAAATGTCAAGAATGAGGCTTTCGA
>JAVHQG010000103.1:0-4952 GCA_036171035.1 Bacteroidales bacterium | reverse complement strand
ATGCAGACTATCAGGCTGTGGCAGGATACCCTATGATGCGACGTAATTATCGTTTAACATTGCGTATTTCAATATAATTTTGAATGACAAAATAATTGTTGAGTCCACTCCGAAAAGTCTTTTAACCCCTAAATCCCCTAAAGGGGACTTTAAAGGCACACTGATTTTCAGCGATTTCCCTTCAGGGATCAAGGGCAAAAAATCGCTGGAAAATATTTTTTGGACTTTTCGGAGTGGGCTCATTGTTACAATATACAGAACAACTATTCCAATAGTGTTATTGTCTTAATAAAGGTATCAGTAATGAATTTTGATAATATTTATATCAAAACAAAGGTTAAATCAGCTATAAGTCAATCGAACAGTGCATTCCACAGTAAGCATCTCTCCTTTCGCAATCGCATAATTTGAATGCTTTATCAATAATTTTCTTTTGTGTTCGCACATGTACGTCGTGAAGCCCACTGGCAGGGCTACCACTGGCAGGGCGTGTGATTCCCCATATTTTACGTTCTCCAAACATCTTTTTAAAATAGTGCCAAGCACCCATATTATCAGGCTCTTCCTGCAGCCAAATGTATTCTTTTGCATTTGAATATTTTTGCAAAATACAAGTAATTTGTTTTTTTGGATAAGGATAAAGTTGTTCAACTCTTATAATTGCTGTGTCAGTATTTTGTAATTCATCTTTTCGATTTAATATCTCATAATATATTTTTCCTGTGCAAAAAATCACACGGTACACATTCTCCTGACAAGGAAGTGTGTCGTCAATTACTTCATGAAAAAATCCTTCAGCAAGATCTGCCATTGAGGATACACATCGAGGATGACGCAGCAAACTTTTTGGTGTGAATATAATAAGTGGTTTTCTGAATGATCTGATTACCTGCCTCCGTAATACATGGAACAAATTTGCAGGTGTAGTGCAGTTTACAATTTGCATATTGTTATGCGCAGCAAGTGATAGAAACCTTTCGGGTCGTGCACTGGAGTGTTCTGATCCTTGACCTTCGTAACCGTGAGGCAGATACAATACCAGTCCATTCATGATATTCCATTTTTCTTCGGCAGCACATATGTATTGGTCAACAATAGTCTGTGCCACGTTGTGAAAATCACCAAACTGTGCTTCCCAAATTGTAAGTCCATTAGGTGTTGCAAGAGCATAACCATATTCAAATCCAAGCACACCATATTCCGAAAGAGGTGAATTCAGAACAACAAATGCCGCCTGTGTGCTATTAATGTTTTTTAAAGGAAAATATTTGTCTGTAGTATCTTCAAGAATCAGTGCTGCATGACGATGTGAAAATGTGCCGCGTTGCGAATCCTGTCCACTTAATCTCACGGGATTCCCTTCCACAAGTATAGAGCTATAAGCTAATAATTCGCACGTAGCCCAGTCAAGAGAATCGTTTGCAATCATAAGCTTTCGTGATTCAAAGAGCTTGACTATTTTGTTGAAAAATGTTTTGTTTGAAGGGAGTGTATTTATTTTTGTAGCAAGTTCAAGTAAAGAATTTTTGTTCACGCTTGTTTTCGGTGAGGTATAAAAGTCTTCAGCTTTAGCATGAATGTATTTCGCCCATGTATCCGGCATGAATGGTTTGATGTGAACGGTATCGCTTTTGATAATTGATTTTTCATCCAATAAAGCTGTGAATTCTGTTTCAAATTTTTCAACTTCCATTTGTGTCATGATTCCTTCATCTATGAGATTTTTGCTATAAATATCACGTACATTTGGATGCTTTTCTATTGCTTTGTAAAGCATAGGCTGTGTAAAACGTGGCTCATCTCCTTCATTGTGTCCGTATCGTCTATAACACAGGAGGTCAATAAAAATATCTGAATGAAATTTTTGCCTGTAATCCAATGCCAATTCGATTGTATAAATCAGTGCTTCCACGTCATCACCATTAACATGAAAAATAGGTGCTTTCACAACTTTCCCTATATCTGTGCAATATGTGCTTGAGCGAGCTTCCAGATAATTAGTGGTAAAACCTATCTGGTTATTGATCACAAGGTGAATGGTGCCTCCTGTAGCATAGCCATCAAGTTGAGACATTTGTATGATTTCATATACAATGCCTTGTCCGGCTATTGCTGCATCACCGTGTATGGAAACAGGAATAAGTTTATCGTAATCATACTGGTAATCATTGGCAATTTTAGCATGAGCAATTCCTTGTGCAATGCCACTTACCGTTTCCAGGTGTGATGGGTTTGGCACAAGATGCAGACTCACTTCTTTGTTGTTTGATGTAATGATTTTGTTGCTGTATCCTAAATGATATTTTACATCGCCTAATGCTATTTCTTCATCATATTCCTTGCCTGTAAATTCTTGAAATATGGATTCGTAGGGCTTTTGAAGGACATTGACTAAAGTGTTTAATCTGCCACGGTGAGCCATTCCAATAACAAACTCGCTAACCCTTACACGAGAGCCATATTCAATAACGTAATTTAATGCAGGAATAACTGATTCTGCTCCTTCAAGTGAAAATTGTTTTTGTCCGGTAAATTTTTTATGAATATAAGTTTCAAACCCAACAGCTTTTTTAAGATTGTGATAAATTTTTTGTTTTTCAGTATTTGAAAAAGAAGGTGTGTTTTTTTTACTTTCCATTTTTCCCTGTAGCCATTGTATTTTTTCAGGCACACGGATATACATGTACTCAACTCCAATTGAATGGCAATAGGTTTGTGATAAATGTGCAATAATATCAGTAAGTGTTGATGCTCCAATACCCAATGATTTTCCACATTGAAAGATGGTTGACAGATCTTTTTTCTCTAAATTAAAATTTTCGATATCAAGAGAGGGTGTGTATTGCCTGCGATCCCTTACAGGATTGGTTTTTGTGAAAAAATGACCGCGCTTGCGATATTCGTCAATAAGCGAGATGACTTTAAATTCTTTGTCAATTATTTCAGCATGTACCGACGATTTTGAGTAATCTGCTTTTGCAAATTCAACCCCTTCAAAAAATGCTGCCCATCTCGAATCTACTGACTTTGGATCACTTTTATAATCATCATATAGCTTTTCAAATGCTTCAGCACTGATATTACCAAGATATGTCAGCTTATCCATTTAATGAAATATTTTAGGCGCTTTTGATTATATTAAACTGGTTGTGACGTTCCACCTGCTGCCGGCCTGCGTAGCGAAGGCACATCTTTATCAAACTGATATAGATTGATTTTATCGTTACCTAGTAGTTTGAGTTTGTCCATAACTAATCGTACTGATTTTTCTTCTTCGATTTGTTCATTAACAAAAAATTGAACCCATGCATGAGTTGAGAAATCTTTTTCTTTAAAACATTCTCCAACAATGTTATTAATGGATTCAGTAATAAGTTCTTCATGTTTCAATACTTCTTCAAACAGGTTGAAGATGTCTTTGTATTTTGCCGGTGGCTGATTGATTTTTGGAATGATTCCTTTTCCTCCGCGTTCGTTGATATATTTCAAAAACTTCAGCATGTGCAGCCGTTCTTCTTCAACCTGAATGTAGAGCCATTGTGCAGTGCCTTCGTAGCCTTCAGTTTCTGCCCACGATGCCATTGCCAGATATAAGTTAGATGAATAAAACTCTTTTTCTACCTGTGCATTCAGCACTTTTAAAATGTTATTTTTTATCATATCATTTATTTTTTTTGGTTATGGTTGTAAATATACAAATTAATGGGAACTCTCTAAATACAAATGAAAATTAACTCCAGATTACATTGATTTTAATGAAAAAAATATTGTTGATGTACAAATGGAAATTAATTTAAAGGAAGAAAGCATTTCCTTGCATATACTATGTTCGGGATAATCATTTTTACTTCACAAATATGTATTTGTCCTTATTAAAAGAATAATGTAATAATTTATGATTCTTATCAAACAAATTATATCCTTCTTCAAGATTGTTAAAAAACGCAGTTAGGCTTTTAGAATTCATTAATTCGTAAGATCCGGCATATTGAATTTTATTTTTTTCTGAAAAGTGGAAAGGAAACAAGTGTAGCTGGATAGCACCATATTTACTGGTGTTATGATGATAGGCAAAATAAAATACGGATAAAAAAACACGATTATTAAATGAAATACAACCTGCTGAAACGCAATTCCCATGGATACAAATTTCGGCTCCGGGGGTTTTCCCTTTTACAAATAATTTTGTTCTAAACTGATCGGCTGCATTGGGATAACTTGTACAAATTTTAAAACTTGATCCTACGTTTGGTTTCCCTTGTTTATCAACATCTGCCTTAGAAAGCTTGATCCACATCCACCAAAATTGGCTACCATATGAAAGGTCGCAAGTGTAGAAACCTTCAGGAGTTTTCCCATCACCAATTATTAGTTTTGGTCCTGGTTGATCGTCAACGCTGCATATTTTTATTGTTTGAATTAAATTAAGAGATTCAGAATTGTTGCCACCCCATATTTCATATTCTTTTTCAAGCTTAAAGGCGCGAAATAAAACACATGCAGGAGGATATGTGATTTTTGCATTTTCGCACCATTTTTTCATTGTATTCCCAATAAGTTTTTCGATTGTATTTGCAATATATGCCGATTTTTTTTCATTAGCATTATTGTCTGAATTGAATGTGGCAAGTGGAATATCATTTGTATCAATCGCTTTCTGTAACCTTTCTGCTTTTTGTTGCTGAGGTGAGTGAACAGCTCCATATATCACGAAAGTGGTAATACAGAGAAGTGCTGCGGACAAAAAAATATAGAATTTATTTTTCATGATTTTGATTTTGATTGTAAATATATCAAATAATAATGAATAACATTTCTCACTTCATTTTTATATTAATCCCGAAGGGATTTAATTTGAATAACCACTGGTAAAACCAGTGGTACAAAACGCAAGATATAACTAGTGTCAGCAAGAAAACGCCAATAATTTCGTTACTCTCGTTTTGAAAACA
>JAVHQG010000102.1:17991-21590 GCA_036171035.1 Bacteroidales bacterium | reverse complement strand
ACAACAGATGTAACACCAACAATAACCGTTACAACAAGTGGAGATTATTTTGTAATCAATACGAATGCTTGTGGAACCGTAACATCAAATCATATTTTAGTTACAATTAATCCGTTGGCAGTTGCATCAATAATAACAGCAAGTGGGCCAACAACTTTTTGCGTTGGAGGTAATGTTATTCTTTCAGGAAATATTGACGGAATCTGGAATAATTTAGAAGTAACTCCAGCTATAACGATAACTTCAACTGGTGACTATTTTGTAACCAATTCAAATTCTTGCGGCAGTGTAACCTCAAATCATATTGCAGTTTCAGTAAATCCATTGCCTGTTGTTACAGCTAATGCAAATGTTAGCGTAATCGCAACATGTACAGAAATTTCTGTTGTATGTGCTGGATCTTCAGTTACATTATCAGGAGGAGGAGCAAATTCTTATGTATGGACATCTGGAGTTATTGATGGAGTTGAATTTATTCCTGCTTTTTCAAGTACTTATACCGTTTTAGGAACAGATGAAAATAATTGTTCAGCTACAGCCACAATTTCAGTAATTTTAAATGCATTGCCGGTGGTTACTGCTAATGCAAGCGCTACTGTCGTGTGTGCAGGAACTTCAGTGATTTTAACAGGCGCAGGAGCTGCTTCTTATGTATGGACAAATGGTGTTACAAATGAAGTTGGATTTATTCCTTCTGCTACAAAAACCTATACTGTTACAGGGATAGATGGATTCAATTGTTCCAATACAGCTAATGTTACAGTAACAGTTAATACTGCTCCAATCATTACTACTGAGGTTTCTGATCAGGCAACTGTTGTTGGAAATTCTGTAAGTTTTTCTGTAATAGCAACAGGAACAGATCTTACTTATCAATGGAGAAAGGGATCTGTTAATTTAATTAACGGAGGAAATATTTCCGGAGCAACATCTGCAACACTTACAATTAATCCTGTAAATATTTCTGATGCAGCATCAAACTATAATGTTGTTATAACAGGAATATGTGCCCCTGCAATTACTTCTGCAAATGCAACACTTTCAGTAACCCCGACAAATATTATTTCTTTTAATGAAGAAAATACAAATAAAGCAGTTAGTATTTATCCGAATCCTTTTACAACATCAATAAATATTATTATTAATGATGCAGCGAAAATTAACAAAGCAGAATTGAAAATATATAATGTAATAGGTGGGGAAGTAATTAATACAACTCTCATACAAAAAATTACCACTCTTGAAACTAGTAATCTCCCTTCAGGAATATACTTTTATAAAATAACTCATAATAACAAAATTGTTCAGTCTGGTAAAATGATTTCTCAATAATAAATAGATGCTAACTGTATTTCCCGATGTTACATAAATTGAATGTATTTCGGTATAATTCAAAAATAAAAATCCACTACATTATTGTAGTGGTTTTTTTGTTTTTATTAACTCATAAAATGGAATGTGTGAATGATGTAATTTCTTTCAAAAGTTATGTAACACATAAAGACCTTTAGTTGCTCACCTTTGTTTCGTGAAGATTAATTCACAAATAAATTCAATTAAAATGAAAAATAAATTATTTCTTATTATTGTAACAGCAGTAATGTTGTTATTTGTCTCGAATAAAAATTTCGGACAAGTGATTGATTTAGGCGCAGCTGCCAATTTTGTTCTCTTCACTTCTGGTGGGTCAGTGCACGACAATGCAAGTGCACATTCACATCTCACAGGTGATATAGGTTATGAAACAAGCGGCGATTTTCTTGGTTTCGGAAATGTGAACGGTGTGATGCATCCTGGTGTTGATGCAGCAACTACGGCATGTGGTTTAGCACTACAGGAGGCATATAACCAGATGGACACTATAACTCCGGATTTTTTTCCTGCAGTTTTGCTTGGAAACGGCGCTACCTTTATTCCGGGTGTGTACTCTGTTTCCGCTGATGCAACTCTTGACAATTACCTTTATTTAGATGCACAAGGTGATCCCAATGCTGATTTCATTATTAAAATTCAGGGGACTTTTTCAACAAGTGCTAATTCAAAAATAAAATTAATCAACGGAGCGATGGCATGTCATGTATTTTGGAAAGTGGAAGGTTTGGTAAGCATGGCTACCGGAACCACCATGAGGGGAACTATTATTGTCCACAATGCAGCAATTAACATGGCAACAGGTGATACCCTTGAAGGAAGGGCACTTTGTCTTGAGGCAGGAGCAATTACGATTGATGGAGTGCTGGCATATACGCCACTCGGTTGCGGAATCCCGGTTCTTACGGGACCAACTATTCCAAATCTTGGCTCTGCTGCCTGCTATACAATATTTTCAAGTAATGGGGCACTTACAAATACAGCAGGTACAACAACTGTTATTGGTGATGTTGGAAATAATGGCATTGGCGCAATTGCCGGATGGAATCCTGCAGATGTAACAGGTACTCTTCACCTTATTCAGGATCCTTCTACTATTCAATGTGCGGTTGATGTTTCAAATCTATATGATGAACTAAATGCATTGATTCCCGATATTGAGTTGCTGTATCCTGCCCAGTTTGGAAACAACTTGGTTCTTACACCACACATCTACCTTATGAATGCTGCGGCAATATTTACAGATTCACTTTATCTTGATGCAATGGGTAATGCAGATGGTGTATTTGTTATTAAGATACACGGCGCTCTTACGGCGCTAGGAACGTATGCAAAAGTTAAATTAATAAATGGAGCACAGTCGAAAAATGTGTTCTGGATGGTGGATGGACAGGTGGACATTAGCAACTATTCTGTTTTCCGTGGAACGATAGTCGTTTCGGCCGGAGATATCAACATGGTAAATACAGGTGTCGTGCTTGATGGCAGAGCGCTTACAATGAGCGGTGCAATAATGACTACGGGTTTAACTGCCATCATGCCTCTGGGTTGTGGCATTCTTCCTGGTAATATTACTACAGAACCAAGTAGTCAGGTAGTCTGTGATGGTGGATCTACAAGTTTCACAGTAATCGCAGATGGATTAGGTAATATTTATCAATGGAGAAAAGGAACAATTAATTTATTTGATGGAGGAAATATTTCTGGTGCAGCAACGTCTACACTCATAATTAATCCTGCTACAATTGCTGATACTTCTTCATTCTATAATGTAATAATTAGTGGAGGTACAAATGATACTTCAATATTTGTTTCTTTAACGCTTGATTCCGGATCAGTTATTATTAATGAACCAATGAATCAAACCGCATGTATCGGTGATTCTGCAGGTTTTACTGTGAGTGCAACAGGAATAGGCTTAACCTACCAGTGGAGAAAAGGAAATATAGATTTAATCAATGGTGGAAATATATCAGGAGCAACTTCTGATACTTTAGTAATTAATCCTGTAAATATATCCGATACGGCATCAAATTATAATGTTGTTGTTATTGGAACATGTGCCCCAAATGATACTTCAATAAATGTTTCATTAATGCTTGGTGGGCCAAATATTATTACTGAGCCGACAAATCAATCAGCATGCGACGGTGGAACTGTAAGTTTTTCAGTAGCTGCAACAGGAACCGGTCTAACGTACCAATGGAGAAAAGGAACATTAAATTTAA
>JAVHQG010000102.1:0-17891 GCA_036171035.1 Bacteroidales bacterium | reverse complement strand
TTATAATGTTATTATAAGCGGAACATGTTCAACAAATGATACATCAATAAATGTTTCGTTAGGAATAAACCCGCTACCCACAGCATCAATAATTACAGCAGGTGGAGCTATCACATTTTGTGCAGATGGTAATGTTATCCTTTCAGGAAATATTGGGGGAACCTGGAGTAACGCAGCAACTACACCAACAATAACTGTGACCACAAGTGACGATTATTTTGTAACAAATACAAATACTTGCGGTAATGTAATATCAAATCATATTATTGTAACAGTTAACACTGCACCAAATATTACCACAGAACCTGTAAGTCAGGCAGCATGTGCCGGAAGTTTGGTTAGTTTTTCAGTAACATCAACAGGAACTGGTCTTACATATCAATGGAGAAAAGGAACTACAAATTTAATCAATGGAGTAAATATTTCTGGTGTAACTTCTGATACATTAGTAATTAATCCTGTAAATATATCCGATACGGCATCAAACTATAATGTTGTTATAACCGGAGTTTGTGCTCCAAATGATACTTCAATAAATGTTTCATTAATAATAAATTCACCTGAAATTACTTCAGAACCTGCAAATCAAACAGCGTGTGCCGGGAGTTCAGTAAGTTTCTCAGTTGTGTCAACAGGAACAGGTCTTACTTATCAATGGAAAAAAGGAACATTAAGTTTAGTAAATGGTGGAAATATATCCGGAGCGACTTCAGCTACACTTACAATTAATCCGGTAAGCATCGCTGACGCTGCATCAAACTATTATGTTAGTATTACTGGTGTATGCGCTCCTGATGAGTATTCAGTAAATGTTTCCTTAGTAATTAATGCGATTCCAAATGTTGTTACAGAACCTATAAGTCAAACAGCATGTACAGAAAACTCAGTAAGTTTTTCAGTTGCTGCAACAGGAACAAATATTGCTTATCAGTGGAAAAAAGGCACATTAAATTTAATTAATGGAGGAAATATATCCGGTGTTACATCTTCTACACTTACAATTAATCCGGTAAATAGTTCTGATGCTGCATTTAATTATTATGTAATAATTACAGGAACATGCACATCAGATGATACTTCAGCATATGTAACTCTTTCTGTAAATCAAACACCTGTTGCTGTTGCATCAGCAAACTCACCAGTATGTACTGGCAGTTCAATAACCCTGACAGCAGAAACTGTTACAGGAGGAACTTATCTTTGGACAAGTGTAAATGGTTATTCATCGACAGATCAAAATCCAGAAATTCTTTCTTCAACAACTCTAAATTCTGGCACATATACTTTAGTAATTTCTAAAGATGGTTGTGCTTCTATACCATCCGATGTTTCTGTTACAGTGTATAAATGCATTGACTTTATTTTTAGTATACCTGAAGGTTTCTCTCCAAATAGTGATGGTATAAATGATTTGTTTTTCATCAGGGGTCTTGATTTGTATCCGAATAACTCTATTGTAATCTTTAATCGCTGGGGCGATAAAGTATTCGAAGCAAATCCTTACCAGAACAACTGGGCTGGTAATTCAACAAAAGGATTGCGCCTTGGCGGAGATGAGCTACCTGTAGGAACATACTTTTATATTCTTGATCTTGGTGATAACTCAGATGTAAGAAAAGGTACTATTTATCTTAACAGACAAAAATAAAATCAAGTATAAAATAATAAAGAAGTGAACTATAGTTTGGAGTACTTAAAGTTAGAAAAAAGTTAATAATAATTGGATATAAGATACTCAAAGCACTTCAGACTATAGACACTTTTTAAATAAAATAAAATAAAATATAATATAAATTGAAACAATTAAAATAACATAATATGAATGCACTTAAAAAAATAACAATAGTAATGGTTTTAGCCTTAGGTTATCTGACCATGAACGCACAGCAAGCGGCAATGTATACTCATTACATGAATAATACATTAGGAGTGAATCCTGCCTATGCAGGAAGCCGAGATGCTTTAACTGTAACAGCGCTCCATCGCTCACAATGGGTAGGTTTTAGCGGTTCGCCTATAACACAAACATTAACGATGCATACACCGTTTAAAAACGAACATATCGGTTTGGGTCTTTCTATTTTAAATGATAAAATAGGACCTACAAACAATACTTCAGCATTTGTTGATTTTGCATATATTTTAAAACTGAATGAAAAATCTAAATTATCATTGGGATTAAGTGCCGGGGCAAATATATTTCAGGCCAGTTTAAGTTCACTACAGTTAGATCAGCAAAATGACCCTATGTTTCAAAACAATATTAACAATCATGTAACTCCTAATTTTGGTGTTGGTGCATATTATTCCAGAGAGCGTTTTTATGCCGGTATTTCAGTTCCAAGTTTAGTACAAAATAATTATTCTTCAATAAGCCAGTTAAATGGGAACACTTTAATTGCAAAGGAACAAAGACACTACTTTTTAATTGCTGGAACGTTACTGAATATATCAGATAATATTGCATTTAAGCCTACAACTCTTATCAAAATAACATCTGCCGCTCCCATGCAAGCAGACCTCACAGCATCATTTATTTTCAATAAAAGAATTTTAGTCGGTGCTATGTTTCGTACAGGTGATGCAATTGGGGTCTTAGTTGGATTTGACATTACAGATCAATTGCATATAGGTTATTCATATGACTGGTCGTATGGATTACGAACATTCAAATATAATCAGGGCAGTCATGAATTACTGTTACGGTATGATTTTCTATTCCTTGATAAAAAACAAATACATACTCCAAGAAATTTTTAATTACCTTAAAAACTTAAAAAAAAATGAAAAATAATATTATTTCCGTTATCGCATTTAGCATTATTTGCTTTAGTGTTTCTGCTCAGGAAAAGTTAAATAAAAAAGTTATTGAAGATAAACCCTTATTTATGTCATCTACAAATAGTGAGATAAGTAAATCAACCGATGAATTACAAGGAAATAAATACACCTTTAGTTATTCGTATGATAAAGCTATCGATTCTTATAATGATTCAAAAATACTAAGTTTAGATGGGCAGCGTAGTTTGGCTGAAAGTTATCATAAAATGGATCAGAATCTTGAATCGGAAGAAGCGTATTTAAAATTAATAAGTGAACCATTAGGAGTTTTACCTGAGGACTACTACAATTATGCAATGATTTTAAAAATCAACGGAAAGTATGATGTAGCAAGAAAATGGATGAATATATTTAAAGAATTAAAACCAGATGATTTACGGGGAAAAAACTATATGGCTGATAAAGTAGAGTTAGACAATTTACTTAAAGATGATGGCAAATACAAAATAGCACATTTAAATATAAATACAGATGCTGAAGATTTTGGGGCCAGTTATTATAAAAATAAAATTGTTTTTGCATCAAGCAGAGCAAATTTTAAAATGCTTAAAATGGAAGACAGCTGGAGTAAAAAACCCTATCTGGATATGTATGTTTCTGAAGAAGACGGAAGTCAATTAAAAACTCCTGAAATTTTTTGCAAAAGTTTAAATGGTAAAATGAATGATGGACCGGCCAGCTTCAGCAATAATGGCACATTTATGGCTTTCACCCGAAATAATTATAATGATAAAACTAAGGACAGGGTTGTAGAACTTCAGATTTATTTCAGCAGTTTTGTTGATGGAAACTGGTCAGAACCGGTACCTTTTATTCTTAATAATGCTGAGTACTCAGTGGGACATCCTTGTTTGACATCGAATGGTAAAGCCATGTATTTTACAAGCGATATGCCTGGTGGTTATGGGAAAGCAGATATTTACAAAGTTACAAAAGACGGAGAAGGTGCATGGGGAAAACCTGAAAATTTAGGAAACGGTATAAACACCGAAGGCGATGAAATGTTTCCATTTTTTGAAGAAAAAAACGGAATGTTATTTTTTACTTCAAACGGACGCTATGGTTTGGGTGGATTTGATATTTTTATTTGTGCAAGTAAAGCTAACGGATTTGGACCTGTATTTAATGCAGGCTATCCTTTAAATACTCAGTTTGATGATTTTTCTGTTATCGTAAATGATAAATTAAGTAAAGGATATTTTTCTTCTAACAGAAGCGGTGGAAATGGAAGCGATGATATGTATTCATTTGATATTTTAAAACCATTAATTCCTGTGGAAAACATACAAGCTGCTAAAATTGATTCTGTATCGCCAGTCTCAAATAATACAATGCTTTACAATTTTGATGTTATGTTTTCTGTAAACTCACCTAAGAATATTCCTATTGAAAGAAGAGTAAGAGAAACATTCCCAATTCGTAATTACGTATTTTTTGATTTAGGATCTGCATCCATACCGGATCGTTATGTGCTGCTTAAGAAAAATCAGGTAAAAGATTTTAAAGAAGATCAGTTAGAAGTATTTACTCCTAAAAATTTTGCAGGTCGCTCCGATAGACAGATGATAGCATATTATAATATTCTAAATATCCTCGGTGACCGTATGGGTAAAAATCCAAAAACAGTTATTCGGTTAACAGGAGCCTCCATGTCAGGTATTGAAGATGGAAAAGCAATGGCAGAAAATGTGAAAAAATATCTCGTTGATATATTTGGTATTAAAGATTCACGAATCAGTGTTGAAGGAAGAATAAAGCCAAGGATTCCATCTGAACATACCGGTTTCACACAAGAACTTGATCTTCTTCGTGAAGGAGATCGCAGGGTTTCTATATGGAGTGAATCACCAGAATTACTAATGGAATTTCAGAGTGGTCCGGAATCTTTATTGAAACCGGTTCAAATGAGTACAGTGCAAAATGCACCTCTGGATAGTTATGTTACTTTTACTGCTATAGGCGGAAAAGAAGTGATTTCATCATGGACTTTAGAAGTTACCGATGATCAAGGGAAAGTTCAATATTCAGGAAAATACACTCAGGAAAAAGTAAGTATACCAGGAAAAAGTATTTTAGAAAATCGTCCTCAGGGTGACTATAAAGCAACAATGGTTTGCCAGACAAAGAGTGGTAAAACAATTACAAAAGATACTACAGTACATATGGTTCTCTGGACTAAACCCTCAAGAGAAGAAGGCATGAGATTTAGTATTATTTATGAATTTAATGATACAAAAGCCATCACAATTTATGATAAATACATTACAGATGTAATCATCCCAAAGATTCCAAAAAATGCTAAAGTAATTTTATCTGGATATACGGATATTGTCGGAGAAGAAGCTCATAATCAAAAATTATCAATAGCACGTGCCAATGATGTAAAAGATATTTTTGAAAAAGGTCTTGTTAAGGTTAACAGAGATGATGTGAAATTTGAAGTTTTTGGTTTTGGCGAAGATCAGAATTTATCAAAATTTGAAAACAACTTACCTGAAGAACGTTTTTACAACCGGGCTGTTGTTATTGATATTATTCCGCAAGAGTAAGTGATTTATCTGATTTCTTAACTCTGCTTAAAAGCTGTCTGATATAAAAAGATCAGACAGCTTTTTCATTGTATTTTACAATTTCAAGTCTATTAGATTTTTATAATGCTTCTGATTTCATGTGTGAATGATGTAATCTTTTTCTAAAGTTGTGTAACACAGATCCAGCAATACATACGCATCTTTGTATCGTAATAATTTAATTAAATATATATATAAATAAAATGAATATAAAAGAAATAAAAGAAAGTTGGGAGGAGCAAAAAGCGAAACTCAAAAAGAAATTTTCGGTTTTAACAGATAACGATCTGTCATTTGAAGACAGTCAAAAAGAAGAGATGCTGGGAAAACTTCAAATTAAACTTAAAAAAACGAAAGAAGAGTGGCAAAAAATAATTGCCGCACTTTAAATAATTTATTTAAAAGATTTTTAACGGTATTTAAAATTTACTCAATATTAATTTAATAATAATAAAAAAAATGAAAACAAAATTTTTATCACTTGCTATTACAACACTTATTGCTGGAACAATGTTTATTGGTTGCCAGTCGTCATCTGAAAAAGTTGAAAGTGCCCAAAAAGATTTTTTAAAGGCAAATAGTGAATTAAATAAAGCCAATGAAGAATATCTGAAGGACATTGCAGCTTACAGAAAAAAAATGGATGAAAAGGTCGCTGAAAATGACAAAAGTCTTATTGATTTTCAAGCAAGAGTGGAACATGAAAAAAAAGAAGCCAAAGCTGATTATATTAAAAAAATTGTGGCTCTGCAACAAAAAAATACAGATATAAAAAAGAAAATGGATGACTACAAAGCAGAAGGAAAAGAAAAATGGGAACTGTTTAAAATAGAATTTAATCACGAAATGGATGAATTAGGAAATGCATTAAAAGCATTAACCGGTCTTAAGAAATAAACATAATTCAAAATTAGTTTAATTAAAGAAATAAAATGAAAACAATAATTTTAATAATTGCAGCCATTACATTTATGGCATTCAATAGCAGTGCACAGGAAAAGAAAAAGGATCTGCGTGAAAAACTTTTGTTCGGAATAAAAGCAGGTGGAAATTACTCCAATGTATATGACACAAAAGGTGAGAATTTTGTTTCGGATCCAAAGTTTGGTTTTGCAACAGGTCTTTTTGTAGCAATCCCTATCGGGGCTGTTCTGGGTATTCAACCAGAAATTTTATATTCTGAAAAAGGGTTCAAGGCAACAGGTACAATTCTTGGGTCTTCTTATAAATTAATGCGTACTACAAGTTATATCGATGTACCCTTGTTATGTGCATTTAAGCCAAGCGGGTCTATTACTTTTTTAGCAGGCCCTCAATATTCTTTCTTACTTCAAGAAAAGAATACGTTTGATAATGGGATTACATCCGTTGAACAAGTGCAAGAATTTACAAAAAACAACACTCGCAGAAATACATTGTGTTTTACAGGAGGATTCGATATTAATGCTGAACATATCATCTTTAGCGCAAGGGCCGGATGGGATATTTTAAATAATAATAGCGATGGAACTTCTACTACTCCGCGTTACAAAAATGTTTGGTATCAGGCCACGTTGGGATACAGGTTTTATTAAGCAATTGCAGTAATTATCAGTAATAATTTCATTCTTTTTAAAAAATAATTTGAATGAAATTCTTTGAAAAAAATCAGAAATAGTTTAACATATATCAAAAAAGTAAACATTTTAATTTAACAAATTTTAATAAAATAAAAAAATGAAAACTTTAGTTTTAATGGTTGTAGCCTTTGCATTCACGGCATTAAACAGTAGTGCACAAGTAAAAGTTACTGATCAGCGGGAAAAGTTTATGATAGGAGCGAAAGCAGGGTTAAATTATTCTAACGTATATGACACAAAAGGTGAAGAATTTGAAGCAGATCCAAAATTTGGTATAGCAGCCGGCGCTTTTGTTTCAATTCCTATCGGAAAGCTTATCGGTGTTCAGCCGGAAATACTCTATTCTGAGAAAGGCTGTAAAGCAACAGGTAAAATCCTTGGTACTGATTTTACATTTACCCGTACATCTACTTTTATTGATGTACCCTTATTATTTGCGTTTAAACCAAGTAGTTTCTTAACCTTGCTTGCAGGCCCTCAGTATTCTTATCTGGTGAAACAAAAAGATGAATTTACTAATGTAATAATAAACGATGCACAAGAGCAGGAATTTACAAATGATAATATCCGTAAAAATACCTTGTGTTTCAAAGGTGGTGTTGATATAAACATAGATCATTTCGTATTTAGTGCAAGAGCGGGATGGGATATTTTAAATAATAAAGGAGATGGAACAAATACAATCCCCCGTTACAAAAATGTTTGGTATCAGGCTACTGTTGGATTCAGGTTTTATTAATCAATTTTAATAAAAAAAAAATGAAAATTCTCAACAGATTTAAATAGTAAGCCTGTTGGGAATCTTCATCACTTTTCAAATGTGTGAATGATGTAACTTGTATTAAAAATTATATAACACAAACTTTATAGAGAGTACCCATCTTTGCAGTGTAACAATTCAGTTACAATTAAAACTTAAATAAAATGAACACAACAGAACTAAAAGGAAACTGGAACGAACAAAAAGGCAAACTTAAACAGGTATATGCAATCTTAACAGATGATGATCTGATGTTCGACGAAGGTAAAAAAGATGAGATGCTTGGGAAAATTCAAATTAAATTAGGTAAAACAAAAGGAGAATTACACAAAATTATCGAAGCACTTTAATTTACAAATTAATAAAAAAGTTATGCAAAATGTATAACAATAAAATTTACACAATTATTTAAATAAAATGAAAACAACAAAATTGATTGCCAAAACAAAAAGTATTTTTATAGGAGCATTAGCAATAATGATTTTATTTTCATTCTCTTCATGCACCAGAAAAATTTCTTTTTTAACTTCTTCAGTTGTTCCGGCAGCACGAGGGAATATTGAGGTTTCTAAAGACAAAAACAATAATTATATTATTTTGGTTAGTGTAACAAATTTAGCTGAAGTTGAAAGACTGCAGCCAATGAAAAAAAACTATGTTGTGTGGGTGGTAACGGAACAGGATCTTACCAGCAATATTGGACAAGTAACCAGTATAGCAAATAAATTAACAGCTACACTTTCAACAGTCTCTCCATTTAAACCGGTAAAAGTATTTATTACAGCCGAAGATGAAGCAGGTGTGCAATTCCCCGGAGCAATGCTTGTTTTGTCAACAGATAAATTTTAGATTTTATCATCAGAATAAAAAGAGGAAAGAATTAAATACATCATATTTTCTTCGTTTTATGATCACTTATAACCTTTAGTTATGAAAAAAATCTTTATAAAGTTATTTTATATAATTTCAGTTATACTGATTGTAGCATGGTTAATAGGGTTTATAGGATACACTACCGGAAGCATTATAATTATTCTTATCTCCGTCGCTATTGTCATATTACTACTAAAGGTTATTCAAACAAAAAAATCATTTAAAAAAAGAGTACCTAAATATTAATCAATTAATAAATAAAAATTATGAGTTCATCTACAGGAAAAGTATTAATAGGCGTATTAGCCGGTGTCGCTGCCGGAGCATTGCTAGGAGTCTTATTTGCTCCCGATAAAGGTTCAGAAACCCGTAAAAAATTATCTAAAAAGAAAGATGATTATACAGATGAAATAAAAGAAAAATTCAATGAATTTCTTAACGATATTTCTGAAAAATTTGAAAATGTAAAAGAAGAAGCTACTGAATTTGCTGAAAAGAGTAAATCTTAATCTCATTTAAAATTATGAGTAATCTGCTTTATATTATTACCTCTTTAATTATTATCCTTTGGATAATCGGAGTTTTTGTATATGGTGAAAGAGGCTTCATACACATTCTTCTCGCTATTGCATTTTTCGCAGTAATGTATAGGGTTGCTTATCATAAAAATCAATTTAAATCAAACAAATATTAAAATTTATTAATATGAATAAACTTGCTATTTATTTAATGTCAGCATGTTTATCATTGGCATTTTATCCGCTTAAATTAAATATGACATCGTTGGAAAAGAGAAATTTACGAAAAGAAGCACGAGCAATCAGGCACCAGCTTAATAGATTAGGTGGAGGTGTTTTTATCTCAGGAGGTGCATTAATCGTTATTGCATTACTGGTAATTATTTTATTATAAATATTTTAATCTTTATTATTATGAGCACAGGAAAAGTATTAATAGGCGTATTAGCCGGTGTCGCTGCCGGTGCATTGTTAGGAGTATTATTTGCTCCCGATAAAGGTTCAAAAACCCGTAAAAAAATGTATAGAAAAAAAGACGATTATACGGATGAAATAAAAGAAAAATTCAATGAATTTCTGAATGACATCTCTGAAAAATTTGAAAAAGTAAAAGAAGAAGCTGCCGAATTTGCACAAAAAAGAAAAGCTTAACATAACTAATTTTTATAGATCATGGGAAATATACTTTATATTATAGCAATAATTTTAATCGTTGCATGGTTAATAGGATTTTTTGCATATAGTGCGGGAAGTATTATACATATTTTACTTGTTATAGCTGTAATCGCAGTACTACTCAGGGTTATTAAAGGAAAGAAACCATTTTAAAAATAAATAAATATTTAAATTAAATTAAAAGTATTATGAAAAAAACATCTCTTTATTTAGTGGCAACATGTTTGTCATTAACATTCTGCTCGCTTCAGTCAACTGCTCAAATAAATGATGCAACCATTACAGCATCATCAACAGTTGTTGTTCCAAAACCTGCAGAATCAGCAGAAATATCAGTAGCTAAAGTGAAAGTGTTAGAACTAAGATTAAATGAAATCAACGTAATGGATAAGTCAAATTTAACTTTCGCTGACAAAAGAAATTTGCGAAAAGAAGTGCGTTCAATCAAACAACAACTGAAAGAAATTGGTGGTGGTATATATATTTCAGCAGGTGCAATAATTGTTATTATACTACTATTGATTATTTTCTGGTAAATGATTTTATGTTAGTTAGCTTTAAATGGTTATAAATATATACATGAGAAAAAAAATATTGGAAACCAGGTCACTTCTTAGTAAGGATAATAAGTCACTTACTAACTCATTATTCAAGTATGATTTACCGGCATTAATAGAAAAAATGAAACATAAACATACCTGGGTGAAGGGTGCAGAAAATGCAATGATACTCATGAATAGCCCTGATAAGCAAATTGTACTAACAGCATTATCTGAAGGAACAGAGATTAAATGTTTCCAATCACATGATTCAATTATTTTTCATATAATCGAGGGGAAATTGAAGCTGCATATTCAAAAAAAATCTGTAATTCTTGATAAAGGGCAACTGCTGACACTTCAGGAAAACATCAAGTACAGGCTGACAAACAAAGATGAAACAGTATTTCTTTTAACGATTACGAGTACAAACAAGTCCATACAACCAATTGCAAATTAAAGGCTCAGGAACTTATAAAATATATCAAAATTAAAGTTATGGAAGACAATACAAATTTAATTGAAACATTACTGGTAAGAGCTTCACAATATGGTAAAACAAGCTATGAGCTAATCAAATTAAGAACTCTTCACAAAGTAACAGATATTGTTTCAACATGTATCCCTAATATAATTGTCATTGCTTTAATGGCAACATTACTGTTGCTTTTTAATCTGGGTCTGGCTTTATGGCTCGGTGAAATTTTGGGAAAGATTTATTTTGGATTTTTTGTAGTAGCTCTTTTTTATGGCATCATAGGATTATTTCTACATTTTTTTATGCATAACTGGATTAAAAAGAAAGTGGGCAATTACATCGTTAAACAAGCACTTAAATAAATTTATATGCAAAACATAACTTCAGTTGCCGAACTTAAAAATGCAATTCTGGTAGTAGAAATTGAGCATGCTATAAATGAGCAATTGCTGAAAGACCAATTTCATATTACATACGAGAGTTTAAAACCTATTAACCTTATTAAAAGTGCTTTTAATGATATAGGTTCATCACCTTCTTTGCTCGAAAACCTTATAAGTTCTGCAATGAGTATGGCGTCAGGTTATCTTACTAAAAAAATTGTTGTAGGCGGATCAGGAAATATTTTCAGAAAAATTATAGGTTCACTTCTACAATTTGGAGTTACAAAATTAGTTGCCAATAATCCGGATAAAATTAAATCATTTGGCCATCTTATTATGCAGCAATTTTTTCATAAAAAAGATTAATATATAATCTGTGAAAAGTAAAGAACTGGAATTACCTGTTTATGCAAAGGCAACAATTTTTTTTCTTGGATTGTTAGCTTTATTTACTATATTATATATTGCTCAGGGAATTATTATCCCGATTATTTTTGCAGCAATTATAGCTATTGTTCTTAATCCGCTTGTAAATTTACTTGTACAGATAAAAATAAACAAAGTATTAGCTATTGTAATTGTTATATTTATTACTTTTCTGATAATTGCTTTGTTTGGTATTCTCTTATTTTCTCAGGCAAGTCGGTTTAGCGAATCATGGCCGGTTTTGGTAGAAAGATTTACTGAAACGGTTAATCAGGCGATCACCTGGATTTCCGGTCATTATGATTTAAAACCACAAAAGATTCATGAATGGGTAACACATGTAAAAGTTGAGCTGATAAGTACCAGCAGTGCTGAAATAGGTCAAACACTTGTAAATCTTGGAAGCGGATTGGTAGTATTATTTTTAGTTCCTGTTTACATTTTTTTGATATTATTTTATCAACCTCTTCTACTTGATTTCATTCGCAAACTTTCAGGTTCAGAAAACCAAATTCAGGTAAGCGAAATATTTACACAAATCAAAACACTTATTCAGCGTTACATCAGAGGACTACTTTTTGAAGCAATTATTGTATTTGCTTTATATGCGACAGGCCTCCTGATAATCGGAATTGATTATGCTATTCTGCTTGCATTTATTGCTGCTATGCTTAATATTATTCCATATATCGGTGGCTTAATTGCAGTTTCTTTAATAATGATAATTGCAATAGCTACAAAAAATACAATCTCATATCCACTTTTAGTACTGATGTTATCAATCGTTATCCATGTTATTGATAATAGTTTTATCATTCCTAAAGTAGTCGCTTCCAAAGTTAAAATTAATGCATTAGTTTCAATTACTGTAGTTATTGCGGCAAATGCATTACTTGGTATTCCCGGAATGATTATTTGCATTCCTTTAACAGGAATTATTAAACTTATTTTCGATCATATTGAACCGTTGAAACCCTGGGGATTTTTATTGGGTGATATGATGCCTACATTACTAAAATTAAAAACAATTCGTTTGTGGCGGATAAAAAAGAAAACTCTATGATACAGGTTAAAAAAGAAGGCGTTTTATTAACAAAAACCGACTTGGCATTTGAAAATGAAGGTGTGCTAAATCCAGCTGTAATAAGAGAAGGAGATTGCGTTCATCTTTTTTATCGTGCTGTGCAGCAAGGGAATCATTCGAGTATCGGATATTGCAGACTCGATGGTCCATTGAGCGTTGCTGAACGATGGGATAAGCCTTTTATATCTCCAGAATTTGATTATGAATCGCAGGGTGTTGAAGATGCGCGAATTGTAAAAATTGAGGATCTGTATTATATGACATATACAGGTTACGATGGAACAAATGCCCGTGGAGCTCTGGCTACTTCAAAAGATTTAAAGAATTTTAAAAAGCAAGGAATCATTGTCCCCCCGATAACATATGCTGAATTTGTGTATCTTGCAGAAACATCTGCCAAAGTAAATGAAAATTATTACCGGAATTATAAATTTTACTTTCAGGAATCAGATCCTGAAAAAAAAATATTGCTATGGGACAAAAATGTAATTTTCTTTCCCCGAAGAATTAATGGTCAATTAGTATTTCTTCACCGTATCAGACCTGGCATTCAAATTGCTTTTGTAAATAGCATAAAAGATATTACGAAAGAATATTGGGAAAATTATTTTCTCACTTTACGTGATAGTATTGTCCTTGATCCGATTTATCCGCATGAAATAAATTACGTTGGCGGTGGATGCCCTCCTATTGAAACAAAACAGGGCTGGTTGTTAATTTATCATGGAGTAAAAGACTCAAAAAAAGGGCTTGTGTACTCAGCCTGTGCAGCCTTATTGGATTTAAGTAATCCAGCAAAAGAAATAGCCCGTTTGCCTTATGCTTTATTCTCTCCTGAATATGAATGGGAATTAAAAGGAGAAGTGAATAATGTGGTTTTTCCCACGGGTACCGCATTATTCGGAGATACATTATTTATTTATTATGGTGCTGCAGATACACAAATTGCATGTGCTTCCGTGAATTTAACAGAATTAGTAACAGAATTATTAACTTATACCGTAAGAGATGAAAAATAAAATTGTTTCCTGTAAATTTAATTATAACATCATGCCTCAACATGAATTGTCTGTTATAGAAAAAACCATTCTTCCTTGGGTCGCTTCTGAAAATAATGAACAAATCCCGAATTTAGATACTATAAATGATCTGGCTGAAATTTTATTTATTACTTCATTTCCACCAAGAGAATGTGGGATAGCAACTTATTCTCAGGATTTGATAAAGGCGCTTAATAATAAATTCAGTAATTCATTTTCTATAAAAGTTTGTGCTTTAGAATCAGGAGATACAAATCATCCATATCCCGATGAAGTAGAATATATTTTGAATACATCATCAGCTTTCGAGTATGAAAAACTAGCAATAAATATAAACAAAAACAATCGCATTAAAATCATTTTAATTTAACATGAATTTGGTTTTTATAGAGTGCAGGAGCAAGCATTTCTAAACTTTTTATATGAGCTTTCAAAGCCGGTTGTTATTGTTTTTCATACGGTATTACCTCGCCCTGATGAAAAGTTAAAATTAAAAGTTAAAAATATTGCAGCTGCTTGTGAATCGATTATTGTAATGACCAATAATTCTGCAGAGATATTGATAAATGAATATGATGTTTTGCAACAAAAAGTATCTGTAATCGCTCATGGTACCCATTTAGTCCCCCATTTAAGCAAGAAATTTCTAAAAATGGAATATGGACTAAAGAATCGAAAAGTACTTACTACATTTGGATTACTTAGCTCGGGGAAAAGTATAGAAACTACATTAGAAGCATTGCCTGAAATTATAAAAACAAGTCCCGATGTAATGTTTCTTATTATTGGGAAAACACATCCTGAAGTTAAAAAAACGGAAGGAGAAAAATACAGGGAAAGTCTTGAACAAAAAGTAATGCAGTATACTCTTCAGGATCATGTGATGTTTATTAATAATTATTTATCATTGCCTCACTTACTGGAATATTTGCAACTTACCGATATTTATCTTTTTACTACAAATGATCCTAATCAGGCTGTTAGTGGCACCTTTGCTTATGCCATGAGTTGCGCCTGTCCAATTATTTCAACACCTATTCCTCATGCAAAGGAATTCCTGACCGATGATACGGGAATTATTTTTGATTTTTGTGATTCAAAACAATTAGCAGATAGTGTTATTCACTTACTAAATAATGAACCTTTACGAAAAAATATAAGTACAAACACATTGCAAAAAATAGTTTCCACAGCTTGGGAAAACTCAGCTGTTGCTCATGCTATGCTTATAGAGAAAATTGCTGGTACTAAAATTACGATACAATACAATCTTCCGAAAATCAATCTGAGTCATTTGAAAAATATGACTACTGATATAGGAATCATTCAGTTTTCTAAAATCAATCAGCCTGATATTAGTACAGGTTACACTCTCGATGATAATGCAAGAGCATTGATAGCAACCTGTATGTATTTTGAATTAACAGGGAATAATAAAATTTTAAATGATATATATAAATATTTGAATTTTATAAAATATTGCCTTCAACCTGCCGGTGACTTTTTAAATTATGTAGATAAGGATAACCATTTTACAGAGCAAAATAAAACAACGAATTTAGATGATGCAAATTGCAGAGCTATTTGGGCTTTAGGATATTTAATTTCATTAAAAGGGTTGTTGCCGACAGAACTTATTTCAGAGGCTGAACTTATTTTTAAAAAGTCTATTCTTCATATCAATTCAGTGCATTCAACCCGTGCTATGGCATTTGCTATTAAAGGGCTATATTATTATCAAAAAACTGTAAAATCTTCTGAAAATCTTTTCCTTTTAAAAACACTTGCAAATCGGTTGGTTCAAATGTATAAACACGAATCAAGTGAAAAATGGGAATGGTTTGAAGATTATCTTACATATGCCAATAGTATTTTACCTGAAGCTATGTTGTATGCATAGTTAGTAACGGATAACTTAATTTATAAAGACATTGCAATATCATCACTAAATTTTTTGTTGTCACAAACATTTAATGAAAATGGAATAGAAGTAATTTCAAATAAAAATTGGTTGCAAAAAGGACAGGAAGCAGAGCATTTTGGAGAACAACCCATTGATGTTGCCTACACCATAATGACATTAAGCAAATTTTTCGAAGTATTTAAGGATAACGATAATTTTTTGAAAATGGAAACTGCATTTAACTGGTTTTTAGGAAAAAACCGTTTGCATCAGATTGTTTATAATCCTTGTACTGGCGGTTGTTACGATGGATTAGAGGAAACACATGTAAATCTGAATCAGGGAGCTGAATCCACAGTAAGTTATTTGATGGCAAGATTAACTATTGAGAAGTATAAAAATAAATAATACAGAATAAGGGATTAAGGGAATAAGGGATATAAACTTTTTAATTAATGAAAAAGATTGTGGACTATATGGGTGCTTAATGAAATTCAAATTTTTACGTGATACCATATACATTATACCCATTATACCTTATTCTTCTAACTCCAACAACAGAAAAGAAACAAAATGAATGATAATTTTTCAAAGTTTGTTGCTGTAATTGTGGCTCATCCAGATGATGAAACCTTATGGGCCGGCGGAACAATTTTAAACCATCCTTCATGGAACTGGTTTGTTGCAAGCCTGTGCAGGGGTGACGATGCGGAACGTGCCAAAAGATTTTACAAAACCTTGAAAATATTAAATTCAGAAGGAATTATGGGAACATTGAATGATGGACCCGAACAAACACCTCTTGATAGAAAAGTTGTTGAAAGTGCTATTTTAGAATTACTTCCGCAAACTCATTTTGATATAATTATTACACACAATCCGGTCGGTGAATACTCAAGACATATCAGGCATGAAGAAGTGAGTAACGCTGTAATTAATCTTTGGTTTTCAGGTAAAATTTTCGCAAATGAACTTTGGACTTTTGCCTATGAAGACGGGAATAAATCTTATCTCCCAAAGCCTGTTGAAAATGCTTCAATATACAATACTCTTTTAAAGCAGGTATGGAATAGAAAATACAATATAATTACCAAAACTTATGGTTTTGAAAAAAGCAGTTTTGAAGCAGTAACAACACCTATGGCGGAAGCATTTTGGAAATTTACTGATAAGCAAAAAGCTATGAACTGGCTTAATAATAGTGGCGTATTGCATAACAATTTTGTTGTTTAATTTTTGAATCAATGCATCAACCTATCAACTAAAAAACTGATTAACTTATCAATAATTTATTATTATATGAAAGTACTGGTATTATATGATTACCCTCCATCACCCGGAGGACTTGCAACGCAGGGAGATCTTCTATATAAGGGATTGCTTGAAATGGGTATTGACGCATGTGCGGCACATTATGAATCGGCACAGGAAAAAGAATGGTATTACCGTTGGTTTGAGCCGGATGTTGTTGTTGGTGTTGGATATTGGGGCTACACACCTCAACTTGTGCTTCACCCGCAACGGCATGGGATACAGCCTGTGCCATGGCTTGTAGCTGATGGATATATTGCAAATTATCAGGAAGTATTAAATGCTCTTCCTCTTATTCTTGTAACATCGAATTGGGTAAAAGAAATGTATGTGCGTGATGGAATATGTGGTGATAAAATTGAAGTATTACCAGTCGGCTGCGATACAGATACTTTTATTCCTTACAGCAAAGATGATCCAAAAATTTTAGCTGTACGTGAAGCATTGGGAGTTTCACCTAATCAGTTAATGATTCTTACTGTTGGTGGTGATGCTGCATCAAAAGGCGCACAGGAGGTAATGCAGGCACTTGCTATTATCGATTCAAAAGCACCAACTTGGAAATATATCTGTAAAGTATGGCCGCAGGAGAGAACTAAAATTCAAAATTTAGTTGATTTACAAATGGCAACAGACCTGGGAATTGAAAAAAATGTTTTTTATGCAACAAATAAAATTTCCAGAAATTTTATGCCTTACCTTATCGGAGCATGCGATATCTATGCTGCCCCATCAAGGCTTGAAGGATTTGGTATGCCGCAAGTGGAAGCCGGAGCATGCGGGAAGCCTGTTATCAGCATAAAAGCAATGGGAATGTTAGATACACTTATACATGGAGAAACAGCACTTTTAGCTGGTGTTGCACAAAAAA
>JAVHQG010000101.1:0-4981 GCA_036171035.1 Bacteroidales bacterium | reverse complement strand
TCCAAAGCATTCATCAGCTCTTCAGTGATGTCAAGATTATGAAAAACACTTTGTACGTCATCATCATCTTCAAAATCATCAATCATATTCAGAATTTTTTTAGAAGCTTCCACGTCAAGTGTTTTATAGTCGTTTGGAATACGCCTCAATTCGGAATTTTCAACTTCGATTTTTAATTGTTCCAGTTTTTTCTGCATTGCACCATAGTCAACTAGTTTTGTAGTAACAATAACCACATCGTCGTCTATTTCAATATCATCGGCTCCTGCATCTATTAAATCCAACTCCAGTTCCTCTATATTTATTAAACTTTTTTGTATTGTAAAAACACCTTTTCTTTCGAAGATAAAACCAAGACTTCCGTTAGTGCCTAATGTGCAGTTTCTTTTGGTAAAGATTGATTTAATATTGCTAACCGTGCGATTGTTATTGTCTGTAAGGCATTCAATAAAAATTGCTACACCATTTGGACCATAGCCTTCAAATGTAGTTTCTTGTAAATTTGCACCTTCTGTTGATGCTTTGTTGATGGCACGCACTAATGTGTCTTTCGACATGTTTGCCCCTTTTGCATTTTGAACTGCAATTTTTAAGCGTGCATTACCTGTTTCATCAGGGCCGCCTTCTTTTACGGCAACTTGTATTTCTTTTACAATGCGCGAAAATATTTTTGATCTTTTAGCGTCTAATGCGCCTTTTTTCCTTTTTATTGTACTCCATTTGCTGTGACCCGACATACTATTATTGATTTAAAGTGAATATTGCGGACATTACGTGCAGCCTTGCATTGCGATGTGTTGTTTTGAACATACTGAAATATAGAAATGCCCTATTTGTGATTTACGAAAATAAAGTATTAATTTTTTTCAGCCAAAAAATATAGGATAAACATATCTTCATTGGTGTAAATTTAATTTATTCTACTGATTTATCGGGAGAATCATCATTTTTGGGGAAATGTTTTTTGTATAAATCACCAAAGAAAATATTTATTTTTAACGCATAAATGGGTGCATTAAAGTTTTCGTCCATAACGTTGTCGTTGATTAGCATAAGCCTATAACCGATTCCAAAACCTACACCAAGCCAATACACTAATTTATATTGTGCACTAATATTGGCTTCGTATAATACCAGAAAACGATGCCCCTCGTCAATTGTCCTATTTAAGCGATGATACCGGTATTTTGATTCGCCAAAGCCAAAATGTAGCGGAAAACACATTTCCCATTTATTGGTAGCATAAAATACATATTCAAAAAAAACACCGCCATAGTTAAAAATAAGGTTTGCATTTACTATCGTGTCTTTGTTTTCAATGGGTACAAGAATTTTTTTATTGTATGGTGAGTGTAAGAAATAATATCCTAATCCGGTTTTTAGTTTTTTATTAAAATCCAGCCCCAAGTTTGCACCCCAAATGCTTACACTCCTTGATGAAATAAATGAGGTCTTTGTGTCAAATCTAAACGTGATTTCAGGTTTATGCTTAAAATATTCTTTTAAAGAGTCAAGAATTTGTGATTTCGTGGAAAGCCCGTTAACAAACAAAATCAGTAATACAAAATATTTTAGTGTTCCGTTTCGCAATTTTTTGGTTTCAGCGTGATTGTTTCTGATGAAGTTGCCTCAACTTCACATATTTTAAAAAGGCAGCATGTGCAGAGATTATGCAGATCACAAATCCGGTGTATCCATCAAGAAATCCAAGTTTAATGAAATAATCTCGTTTAAATTTCCAAATTGGGCGAATGATAATATCTGTTAAGTAGCTTTTTCGTCCCTTTTGAAATAATCCTTTGGCAGAAATATCTGTGAATTTATTTACTTGTGTGATATGATCGGCAATTGAATAATATGAGTAATGATATAAATCTCCTTTGATATGTTGATATGTTGCTCCTGCTTGTAATTTGTAGCAATCATGCGGATTTTCGCCCGTCCATGTACCTTTACGACTATCCCAAAGACGAAGTTTTTCATCAGGATACCATCCACAGTGCCGCACCCATTTCCCACAGTAGTTTGTTAACCGATGAAAAGAATATCCATCATTCTGCCAATTGTTTTTTACTTCGATAATTGACTTTTTGAGTTCATCAGAAATTACTTCATCTGCATCTAGTGATAATATATGTGGGAATGCAGCTTGTGTGATTGCCCAATTTTTTTGTTGAATGTGCCCTTCAAAAACGTGTTTGATAAAACGAACAGGAAATTTATTGCATATTTCTTCTGTTTGATCATTAGAAAATGAGTCAATCACAACAATTTCATCGGCTATTTCTTGTGCTGCAATTAGACAACGTTCAATATTATGTGCTTCGTTGTATGTGATAATAACTACTGATAATTTAATCATCTAACTTGATCTTTTGAAACATTGTAAACTGTTGGGCAGAATTATGTTTTTGTGACATTGTCTTATTCATGATAATATATTCTTTTTACTCTTTGAGAAATGCCTGTAAGAATTTCGTATGGGATGGTTCCTGCTTGCTGTGCCAGTTGAGAAATGGTGTTTTCTTTACCAAAAATAATTACTTCGTCTCCCTCTTTTGCAGGAATTTCTGTGATGTCTATCATACACATATCCATACAAATATTCCCAATGATTTTTGCTGGTTGTCCATTTACAATAACGCTTCCGATGCCATTGCTTAATCGTCTGCTTAATCCGTCAGCATATCCAACAGGGATGATTGCAATAACAGAATCATGTTTTAACTGACCTAGTCTGCCGTATCCAATGGTCTCAAATGCCGGTATTTTCTTAATTTGCGAGATAATGGTTTTTAGTGTGCTTACATGCAATAATTTTTCTTGTTTCGTGGAGCTTATGCCATATAACCCAATTCCTAAACGAACCATATCGTATTGCGCTTCAGGAAATCGTTCAACGCCGGAAGAATTTAAAATATGTCGCATCACCGGATATTTTAATGCTTTGGTGATTTTATTACTTGCTTCGTAAAAACGACTAAATTGAAGTCTGGTGAAGGCATCATGCTCGAATTTATCACTAGCAGCTAAATGAGTAAAAACAGACTTGACAGTAATGTGTGGATTGTTTGTTAAGACAGTAATCAATTCGTCTAATTCTTCAGCAAAGAATCCAAGACGTTTCATTCCGGTTTCTATTTTAATATGAATTGGGAAATTGGTAAGACCTGATTTTTTAAGGGATTCAAGAAATGAATGTAAAATCCTAAAACCATAAATTTCAGGTTCAAGATTATTTTCAAACATTTGATCAAATCCATGCGACTCGGGGTTCATCACCATAATGGGTAATGAAATACCTGCTTTTCTAAGTTCGTTGCCTTCATCTGTGTATGCAACTGCCAGATAATCTACTTTTTGATATTGCAGCACATTTGCAATTTCATACATACCGCTGCCATACGAAAACGCTTTAACCATTGCCATCACTTTTGTTCCGGGATTAAGCAACGATCGAAAAAAATTCAAATTGTTGATAATAGCATTAAGATTAATTTCAAGGACGGTATTATGTGTTTTTTGCTGTAGTTTTGCCGATATTTTTTCAAATTCAAATGTGCGTGCTCCTTTTAATAGTATGGCTTCATCACGAAAATGCAAGTCAGACAATTTATTGATAAACTCTTCAGTAGATGCGTAAAATTCTTTTTGCATCGAAAAAAGTTTTGCCTGATGCGATATAATCGGACCTATGCCGATGATTTTATCAACTTGTTTTTTTGCAAGCATGTTTGCTACTTCGTGATAAAGTTTTTGATTGGGTGTGCCGCTTTGCAAGATGTCTGATAGAATAAGGGTCTTTTTATTGTGCTGGGTTTGACGTACAAGATAATCCAGTGCAATACGTATAGAATCTAAATCTGAATTATAATAGTCATTTATGAGTGTGCAATTATTTATGCCGGCTTTCAGCTCCAGCCTCATGGCAACAGGGTTTAATGTTGCTATTCTTTCGCTGATCACTTCTTGTTCATATCCTAAATAGAGCATCAATGCCCAACAATGTATTGAGTTTTCAACCGATGCGTCATCAGTAAATGGAATACTGATAGTGAACACTTTAGATTTAATTTTGCCTGTTATAAGTGTTTCTGTTTGTTCTTTTTTTACCGCAATAATATTCAAATCAGCAGGGAACTTTGTGGACCATGTGAAAATCCTATTTTCAAAGCGCTTATCAGATTGTATTAAGTCGTCAATTAGGTAGTAATCTTTATTATAAATAATGATTTCACTTTCAGTAAATAGTTTTAATTTTTCGCGTACTTTTTGTTTTTGGTCAATGAAGTTTTCCTGATGTGCATCACCAATATTTGTAAATATGCCTATTGTAGGTCTGATGATATGCTGCAAGAGAACCATTTCATTTTCTTTTGAAATGCCTGCTTCAAAAATACCAAAATTTGCATGATCGTTTAAAAGCCAGATAGAAAGCGGTACACCAACTTGTGAATTGTAACTTTTTGGATTTCTAATAATATTTTTATCTAATGCCAAAAGCTGATAAATCCATTCTTTGACGATTGTTTTTCCATTGCTCCCTGTAATGCCAACAATAGGTAAATTAAATTGTTTTCGGTGATGTGCGCTTAATAATTGTAGGGCATTCAATGTGTCTTGAACCAAAATAAAATTTGCTTCCGGCATTTCATTTTGTTGATTGGATAGCGAATTAACAATGAAATTTTTAACCCCCTTTTGATACAATTCCCGAATGAAATTATGTCCATCATGCCGTTCACCGGTTATTGCAAAAAACAAAGATTCCTGAGGTGAAAAAAGCGTACGACTGTCAATAAGTAAATACTGAATCAAATAATTGGCACTACCATAAAGCTTGCCTTTTACAATGTTTGCTATTTCATTTATTGAATATCCTTGCATGAATAGGTTTTTTGCACCATGTATAATGAATCATTTACAAAAATAATATTTTCGGTAAGAATAGTTTGAGGTTTGAAGTTTAATGTTTAAAGTT
>JAVHQG010000100.1:0-4986 GCA_036171035.1 Bacteroidales bacterium | reverse complement strand
GAAGTCTCACTTCTTATGCCACATAAAAAACCGGTAAAAGCTGCCACAGGGGCTTAAAATTGAAACAAGTAAGGAGATTACAGTAAATAATATTTACTTCGATACTTCGACAACGCTAAGTAACAAAACTCAGTGCATCGCAGCGCAGAGTTCATCCTGACGGAGGAAGGGTCGTCTCATTTTAAAATCGAAATTAATTTATAGATGTTACACATCTTTCAACAATATTAAGCAATTATACAATATTCAGATGTGTTACATCTGTTTGATAGAATAGGATTTTAAAATTTCAAATCCCCTTAGTTGATTTAGGGGCAGGGCAGCGGCAAAATTAATTTTTATATTTTTTACACATATTCCTATTTTTGAATCAGACTCTACTATTTTTTTTCAAAATAAATAAAGTATTCAATTTTTTTTTTACTTTTGTCACATCATTGGTTCTAATATTCTTATTCAGAATATTAGACAAAAGGGAATCCCGTGAAAATCGGGGACAGTACCCGCTGCTGTAAGTTCCGGTACTCTTTGATAACTTGCCACTGTTACGCTCAACGTGTGATGGGAAGGCTTTCAAAAGAGGGAACAAGTCAGAAGACCTGCCAGTGATTACAATATCAGAGCTTTCGGGGAGAAAGGCTAAGGTTAACCTAATCGTTTCCTTAAGATTTCCGGTAGTTTTGATTAGTTATAATGATTATTTATAATTAATTGATACGAATATGAAAATGAAAAAATGTTACAATTTTGTGCTTACCTTTTTCTGTGTTGGCACTTTAGCACTTACCCCGTTCTTTGCTACATCGCAGAGCCTGTCCGGATTTGAAAATTTAGTGCTGCCTGCTGATTCTTTTTGGAATGGTTCGGATCTTTCAGGAGGGTTTCAGAATGGCACCGGATTTTTTGTAAATCATTTCACAGACTGGGGTGGAGGTTACACATCGTGGGATGGTTTTGCATATTCAAACATGAACGATTCAATAACTTCAGGTTATATGAATCAATATAGCACAATTGCAGGAAGTGGCTATAATGGGTCTCAAAATTTTGCTGTTGGCTATTGCTATCCGACTACTAAAATCAGGATTTTACAGGCTTCTCATCCAAAAGTCTTGCATGGTGTTTATGTAACAAATAATACATACTCTGCTATCAGTATGCGAGATGGTGATGCCTATTCAAAAAAATTTGGGGGCTCAACGGGAAATGATCCTGATTGGTTTAAATTAAATATTTGGGGCTATGCAAATGGACAAGCAACAGATACTGTGAATTTCTATTTGGCAGATTATCGCTTTGCAAATAATGATTCAGATTATATTGTAAAAAATTGGTCGTTTGTTGATCTTTCAAGTATAGGAAATGCCGACAGCCTTGAATTTTCTCTTGCCTCGTCGGATAACGATTCTGTATGGGGAATGCGTACCCCGTCTTATTTTTGCCTGGATAATTTGTTAATTGATTTTTTGCCTGAAAATGAAACAGGAAATGATTCGATTTTCCTTAATCATTGTGGCGATTTTGCCTTTAATTTGGATACTTTTTTTGTCGATTTAGATACGCCAGATTCAATGCTTACATATGAGATAATTTATAATTCAAATCAGCCATTTATAAATGCTTACATTAATGAAAATATATTAAATGTTTTTGTGGGTTGTTTAACCAAAAATGTGAATTGGATTTTTAATGATACGATTGTAATCAGGGCTCATTCAGCATATGGTTTTACGGATATTGAATATCATTTTAGTGCTGATATTGTTGGAAATGTAAGCTTGAATAAATTGAACAAGATAAACTTCTTCCCAAATCCTGTAGTCGAATATTTGCAGATTATTACAGATAAAAACATTGAAACATTGATTTATGATATTTCAGGAAAGAAGGTATGGTCTGGTATTATTAATCATTCTGAAAAAATTGACGTGTCGTATTTAATCCCTGGAATGTATTTTATCTCTTGTCAGGGAATAGTTTCAAAATTTATTAAAATGTGATATGAAGAAATCATTCATTTTCATATTTTCATTTTGTGTTTTTCATTTTGACTTTGCATTTGCTCAATATGCACCTCCTGTTGGTCAACTGGGGACTACAGCCATTTATAAAGATAGTTTAATTATAAAATCATGGGCAGATAAGTGTTGGATTTATAGAGGATCGATAGATATTTCTCATCCTGAAAATGGATTTGCAACCGCAGGAATTCCCTCAAATGCTTTAGGAAAGGCAGATAATAGCACTGTTAGCCTTGGCGATGGAGGTTATGCTATTTATAAAATTGATCCTCCGTTGAGAAATGGTGTGGGCTTAGATTTTGCAGTTTTTGAAAATAGTTTTAACAATGATTTTTTGGAATTGGCTTTTGTTGAAGTAAGTTCTGATAGCATAAATTTTATTCGTTTCCCGTCTGTATCTCTTACGTCATCTGCAACACAGACGGCTAGCTTTGGCTTAACGGATGCTGCTAAAATCAATAATCTTGCAGGAAAGTATAGGGGGATGTATGGCACTCCATTTGATCTGGATGAACTAAAAGGAAATACTTTTTTGCAGGTTGATAGTGTTCGTTACATTAAAATAATTGATGTTGTTGGCTCAGTGATGAATCAGTATGCAAGTTATGATTCACAAGGGAATATCATTAATGATCCTTGGCCTACAGCCTTTGAAAGTAGTGGCTTTGACCTTGATGCTCTTGGAATGATGAATCAAATAAGTAATGATGTTCCAATCCAAAATGTAAACAATGAATTTAATGTTTATCCAATACCTGTGCATGATTTTTTGAAAATAAATTTGCACGGAGTTGTAAAACAGATTGCATTATATGAAATAAGTGGGAAACTTGTGAAATACTTTGACATTTTTATATCAGGAACGCTCAATTTATCTGATGTCAATGCAGGTGTGTACTTCTTGCAAGTGGTTACTGAAACTGATATTTATATTAAGAAAATTTTTAAATAATTGCAGATTTGCAATGTGATGAATAATATCTCCTCTAATTTATTATTATATTGTTTAAAAATTACAATTAGTTTTTATTTATTTACCTTAACAAGTGCATCATTTTGTCAGAATAATGTAGATACAATCCATATTAGCGAGGTTACGATTGTAGAAAAATATATGCCAGACATTATCGGGTTAAAAGTTCTCACCATTGATTCAGCCACTTTGCAAAATGCAGCAACTGAAAATATTTCCACTATATTAACAAATCTTACCACAATAACCGTGAAGGCATATGGCGCAGGAGGCAATACCTCTACATCGTTTCGGGGGGCAGGTGCAAATCACACACAGTTTTTATGGAATGGAATCAACATAAATTCCACTATGCTGGGACAAGCGGATATGAACATGCTTCCAAATTTTTTTACAGATAATATTTCTATTTATCATGGTGGTGCGTCTCTATCTGGTAACAGTGGTGCTTTAGGAGGGAGCATTCACATTACAAATAAACCTGACTGGACTCGTAATTTTGGTATAGATGTAATGCAGAGTGTAGGTAGTTGGAATACGTATGGCACTTATTTGAAAACAATTTTTGGGAATCGTTTATTTCATTCCACAACCAGATTATTCTATAATAATTCAGACAATAATTACTTGTTCAAAAGATATGATGGAGGAGAAGATTTGCGCAATAACAATGCTCAATATAATGCTGCCGGATTGATACAGGAATTTTATTGGAAACCTAATGGTAGCAATAACTTCTCTGCTATTTTGTTAATGCAGCAAAGTCAGCATTATTTTCAGGGAGCTGTGAATGCAAATTTTCAAGAAAATACTTGTGGAAGGACAGTGGCTGATTGGACATTCGATCGTGGAAATTTTAGAGTGATTTCAAGAGTTGCATTTGTGAAAAATTATTTGCAATATATTAGTCCGGATTTAAGACTTGATTCACGAAACACAGAACAAATAATAACAGGTAGCATAGATGCAAAACTTTCGGTCAATGAAAAGGTTAATTTTTCGTCAGGGTTAGGTATTAACCAGTCGAATGTTTTCTCAAACAATTATTTAGGAAATCAAGGAAGAATGCAGGGTTCAGCTTCTGTTGGTGTCAATGGATTGCTATTGAAAAAAAAATTAAGTTATCTGTTTATGCTGAAACAAGAATTGTATAATGAGTTGTTTGTCCCTATAATTCCTTCGGCAGGAGTTGAATACTTATTGTTCCCAAAAGGTAAAATTTCTCTTAAATCAAATATATCCAGAAACTTTCATATGCCATCAATGAATGATTTATATTGGAATCCGGGAGGTAATCCAAATCTGAAACCGGAAGAAGGTTATTTTTTTGAATCTGGAATATTATATAACCGGAGTAGCAATGATGCCGTTCAAAAATTTAGTGCTGAAGCAACTTTTTTTTATGCTGAAATATTTAACAATATCATTTGGATTCCTAGTGGATATGCCTCTTATTGGCATGCGCAAAACCTTAAAGAAACACGTTCTGAAGGCATTGAGACACATTTAACATATGCTGTTAAATTTCGTAAAATCGGCATAGAATTTTCAGGAAATTATTCTTACACATCTGCCATTAATAAAACTGCTGTAGGTGCAAATGATATGTCAACCGGAAAACAATTGATATATGTTCCCTATCATAGTGGCAATGCCAGTTTCCAGATTCGGCGGTCGAATGTGTTTTTTAATTATATTTTTTCGTACACAGGGATCAGATATATTTATGCTGATAATTCATGGTATTTGCCTCCGAATATGTTAAGTGATATGAGTATTGGAGGCACTCTGCGATTTCAAAAAATAATTTTTACGCTACAGGGAACAGTTGCAAATATAATGAATGCAGACTATCAGGCTGTGGCAGGATACCCTATGATGCGACGTAATTATCGTTTGACATTGCGCATCTCAATATAATTTTGAATGACAAAACAATTGTTACAATATACAGAACAACTATTCCAATAGTGTTATTGTCTTAATAAAGGT
>JAVHQG010000099.1:0-5017 GCA_036171035.1 Bacteroidales bacterium | reverse complement strand
GACACTAATTATTTTTTTGAGAACCGGTAACCAACTCCCCACTCAATAAAATCAGCTACACCTAGATGTGCTTTTAAGGAAATATTTGCAAACAGATGAGGTGTTGCATTGTAGCGTAGTGCAAGCCTTGTGTATAAAGGGAATCGTGGTGAAAATCTGGTGTAAGTATAGGCTCCGAGTTGAATTACTATTGCGATTTTTTTTATCAGATATTCATGCGAAACAAAAATACCATTTCTAATTACCTGCTCGAAATAAACCTTGCTGCTATCACTCGGTTCGTCGTATAACGATGCATCGTAAAACATATCTGTACCAAACCCAAATTTATGTTTGTAACTTGTTTGTCGGGCAAAATAAAATGAGATGGTTGACATAAAATAGTATGGACCCATCAGTGGTGGTACGGTTTTTATTCCACCTGCAACGATTACTGAAAAATCATTTTTTTTTGGTTCTGAAGAAATTCCTTGAACAATTTTATCTGGTTTGACTTCATTAAAATAATATTTTAATCCGGCATTAATATTTACAACATTGAGCCCAAGATTTGGTTGCTTGATTGCCCCGTTTGAATAGTGGCAGGCACCCAGCCCTGTTGTAAGTTCAAGCTTTTTTGAGAGCTTAAAGGATGTGTTAAAATCAATGTTGAAATATACATTCACATGGCTGCCTATAGCCAGATTCTCATAGTTTGTCTGACTGTCCCATTTTTTGCTTAGGTACGATATTCCAATTGCCAGATGATAATTAAAACTGAAATCCGGTTTTCTGAAAAAGGGTGCATTCAGATAAATATATGCGGCATTTACATAACCAAGTAATTTAGGGTTTCCCAAATCGGCGAAGTAATATCCTACACCATATTCAGGATATCTGTACAATTGTTCCCATACATCTTTCCCATATGTCTGTCTTCCTACTTCAATTTGCATGGAAGGAACATGTCCAATCAGATTGCCCATTGACTCACGGTGTCTGATAATTACTCCCATACCTGGTTTTATTTTTACGAAAACATTTTTAAGGCTGTCATTTGCGGAAAATACAGTTGCATAAGTGATTAGAGCAAATACTATTGTCGTAAATATTTTTATCACAGAGTTCATACAGATAATTTCAAAAAACAAAAGAAACAAATTTTCGCTATTATCAAACAATTATTAATTTTACACACGATAAGGCATCCCAAATTAATAATCCAACAATAAAAATTAATTTGTTAATCGAAATTTATTAATCGTAAATAATAATTCTTAATTTAATGAACACACAACCGATAAAAGTAGGCATCACACACGGAGATATCAATGGAATAGGATATGAAGTTATTATGAAAACATTATTGGATCCACGAATTTTGGAAATTTGCACTCCTATAATTTATGGTTCATCAAAGGTTTTAGCGTATTATAGAAAAGCACTGAATATTTCAAACTTTAATCTAAACAGTATTAGAAGTGGAGATGAAGCACATCCTAAAAAGGCGTATCTGATAAATTGTCTTGATGATAATGTGAAAGTGGAGATAGGACAGTCAACCCAAGCAGGTGGCGAGGCTGCAATGATATCGTTGAAAAAAGCTACAGATGAATTGAAAAATGGGAAAATAAATGTACTACTTACCGCCCCAATCAATAAAAACAATGTTCAGTCGAAAGATTTTAATTTTCCCGGACATACTGAATTTTTAGCAAATAAATTTGAAAGTACAAATTATTTAATGTTAATGGTAAGCGATAAAATACGCATAGGCGTAGTCTCAGGTCATGTTGCATTAAGCAAGGTATGTGAACAAATAACAAAAGAAAATATTCTTTCAAAAATCAGAATTATTCATAGCTCTCTATTAAAAGATTTTGGTATTCGGAAACCGAAAATTGCAGTGCTAGGATTGAACCCGCATTGTGGCGATAATGGTTTATTAGGAAGTGAAGAAAAAGATATTATTATTCCTGCAATTAAACAGGCTGTAGATGAAAAAATAGTGGTTACCGGACCTTATTCAGCAGATGGTTTTTTTGGTTCGTCAAATTATGGGAAGTTTGATGCTGTTTTGGCTATGTATCACGATCAAGGTCTTGCTCCATTTAAAGCAATAGCATTTGAATCGGGTGTTAATTTTACAGCAGGTTTGTCTGTTATCCGAACATCACCTGCACACGGCGTTGGATATGACATTGCAGGAAAAGGCGAGGCAAACGAGAATTCATTCAGACAGGCATTGTATCTTGCTTGCGATGTGTTTAATAATCGTAAAATATATCAGGAACTTTCAAAAAATCCACTTCCTTTCAGTGAAGCAAAAACACGGGATAATTAGTCCATAATGTCATTAAAATATTAACAAAATAATTGATTATCCTACAATATTAATTTAAAATTTCTGTTGTTAATTTTGTTGTTGAATTGCTTATGATAGTGAAGTCTATACGGATTTTTACTAAAGCAATAGAGTGCCTTACACATTCTTTAAAATATTTTATCTTTGCCGGTGCTTATACTATTTAACATTATAAATTATGGTTATTAACACAATTAGTAATTATATGAAAATTATACGTATTGTAAGTAGGTTATTTGTTGGATTAGTTTTTGTTTTTTCAGGGTTTGTTAAACTTGTTGATCCGCTTGGTTCAGCTTACAAATTTGCTGATTATTTTCAGGCTTTTCATATGGGAGCAATGGAACCTGCTGCATTATATCTTTCCATTGTTATGTCTCTAGCTGAATTTCTTATTGGCGTTTCGCTATTGATTGGTTTAAGAATGCGAGTAGCTGCATGGGCAGTTCTTATTTTTATGTCTTTTTTTACAGTTCTTACACTTTTCCTTGCACTTTATAATCCAGTTACAGACTGTGGCTGTTTTGGTGATGCATTTGTTATTACAAACTGGCAAACATTTGGTAAAAATATTATTTTGATGGTTTTTGTTATTGTGATATTTTGGTCACGTAATAAATATAAACAGATGTTCGATGGAGTGGGTGAATGGTTTGTTGTTACAGGTTTTGCATTATTTGGAATATGGTTTACGGCTCACTGCTATAATCATCTGCCTGTGATAGATTTTAGACCCTATAAAACAGGCACAAATATATCTGAAGGTATGATAATACCTGATTCACAAAAAAATAATGTGGATCAATATAAAACAAGTTTATTCTATAAAAAAAATGGAATGGTGAAAGAATTCGACATTAAGAATCTTCCTGATTCTACGTGGCAGTGGGTTGAAACGAAAAGTAATTTGATTAAAGAAGGTTATCATCCACCAATTCATAATTTTGTAATATCAAATGCCGAAGGATCAGAAATAACAGACATCATGCTAAGTGATACAGGTTATGCGTTTTATTTAATTGCATATAATCTTGAAAAAGCAAGTGTTGAACATGTGCGAGAAATTAACAATATTGCAGGATGGTGTCAAGCAAATAATATTATTTTTAAAGGAATCACATCATCATCGCCCAAATTGATAGAACATTATAAAAAATCAATCGGGTCGAATATTGAATTTTATACTGCCGATGAAATTACATTAAAGACTATGATTCGCTCGAACCCGGGTCTGATGCTTATCAGGAATGGAACAATACTCGCCATGTGGCATCATAATGATTTGCCAAATGTAAAGGAGCTTAAAACAAATCTTGCGTCGTATGTTACATTGAAACACTCTGCACAAATTGAAAAACAGAAGATATGGAACTTTATCCTTGGGTTTGTGATATTGATTATGCTCACGCTTCTAGGAAAGTTCTTATTTATTAAATCCAGATAATGGTAAATTATTTAATTAGAAAAATTTTATACGGTATTCTAATTTTATGGGGTGTTGTTTCTGTGGTTTTTCTGCTATTTAATATTTTACCGGGTGATCCTGCCAGAATGATGCTTGGTCAGCGTGCAGATAATAGTTCACTTGAAGCGATAAGAAAAGAAATGGGACTTGACAGACCACTATGGAAACAATATTTTAAATATATAAACGACCTGTCTCCAGTATCAGTGCAAAGTCAAAACAATGTAAATTCATATATTTATTTAGATACAAATAAATATAAATCATTTGTAAAAATTATTTATTTTGCTGACAAAATATTAATTCTGAAACCACCCTATCTCCGGCGATCCTATCAAAGTAAACGTAATGTTTCTTCTATCATTGCCGAAACAATACCGAACACTTTTTTATTGGCGCTTACTTCAATAATATTTGCTACACTAATAGGTATTCTTCTTGGAATGATTGCTGCGGTTCATAAGGATAGTTTTTTTGATAAAGTATCTCTAGTAATGTCTTCGTTTGGTATGTCGTTGCCTTCATTTTTTGCAGCCATTTTATTTGCATGGCTGTTTGCATTTGTTTTGGGTAAATATACAGGGCTGAATATCACGGGCAATTTATTTGAGGTTGATGATTTTGGCGAAGGGAAAACATTGGTGTTGAAAAATCTTATTTTGCCTACACTCACACTTGGTATCAGACCATTGTCTGTTGTTATGCAGCTTTCAAGAAATTCATTGCTCGAAGTATTGTCTCAAGACTATATTCGAACTGCAAAAGCAAAAGGATTAAAGCCTTCATCAATAATTATGAACCATGCGCTAAAGAATGCACTTAATCCAGTTATTACCGCTATTTCAGGATGGTTTGCATCTCTTATGGCAGGTGTTGTTTTTATTGAATACATATTTGGATGGAAAGGGTTGGGCTTCGTGATTGTTGATGCCCTAAATAAATACGATCTGCCTCTTGTACTTGGGTGCATTCTTACAATTTCTGCTATTTTTGTAATTGTAAATTTATTTGTGGATATTATTTATGGACTGCTCGATCCGAGGATTAGGATAAGTTAGAATGTTGAAAGTTGAAAGTTGAAAGTTTCTTAGTGCCTTAGCGACTTTGCGGTGAATAAAATGTTGAAAGTTGAAAGTTGAAAGTTGAATGTTAAAAAGTTAAAAGTTTCTTAGTGCCTTAGCGACTTTGCGGTGAATAAAATGTTGAAT
>JAVHQG010000098.1:0-1030 GCA_036171035.1 Bacteroidales bacterium | reverse complement strand
ACCCTTCGGGTCAGTGTTTACGATACTATTGCAAGTGAGAAATGTTAGTTAAATAATATTCAGTGCTTCACAGTCCTGTTTTGCAGTAAGATGTTACATACCTTACCAATAGTTTATTTTGCTTATTCTAAACTTCAGACGTGTAACATCTGATGGATTTTAATATTTTATTTTTCAAAAAAATTATTTTGCCCGTTCGATGTAATCGCCTGTACGAGTATCAATTTTTATTTTATCACCAATATTTACAAATAGTGGAACTCTAATTTGTGCACCAGTTTCAATTGTTGCAGCTTTCAATGTTCTGGTTGCAGTATCGCCTTTTATGCCTGGTTCCGTATAAGTAATTTCAACTTCAACTGAAACAGGGGGTTCAGCATACACTGGATTTTCACCATCAAAAGAGATGAGTATTGTCATGCCTTCTTTTAAAAATGCAATGCTGACACCAAAAATTTCAGCAGGGATGTTTGTTTGTTCGTAGGTCGTGTTGTCCATGCACACAATGCTACCAGACTCTTTATATAAAAATTGTTGCTCTTTTACTTCAACTCTTACAATTTCAATTTCTTCATCGGGTCTAAAGCGCTGTTCAATGAGCTTGCCGTTTTTTACATTACGCATTTTTACCTGATAAAATGCCCTTAAATTACCAGGTGTGCGGTGTTCGTAATCAATAACAACCGCTAGATCGTTATTGTATCTTACGAATGATCCTCTTGAGATGTCTGATACTTTTGCCATAGTTTTTTTATTTGATCTGCAAAAATAGCAATGCTTTTCAAAATACAATAACATTTCTCAATTAGAGAAGATAAAAGTTAAGCCCACTCAGAAAAAATCAAAAAAAAAATTTCAGCGATTTTTACCCTTAATCTCTCACTTTGACTTACTTCAACACTTCGACAGGCTCTGTGTAACGCTCAGCTCAGTAACAGAAGTTCAGTAACCAAAACTCAGTGAAAACAAATAACACTATTTAGTTCTTGTAAGAAAACTCAGTGTCAGATAAGAAAACGTCAAGAATGAG
>JAVHQG010000097.1:0-5041 GCA_036171035.1 Bacteroidales bacterium | reverse complement strand
CTAAATTAAACATTAATGACTCTGATTAATTTGCTTTTAAAATAGATTTTGAAAAACGACGAATGATTTTTATCTTTGCAAACTTCTTAAAAGAAAAATTGGTCCGGTAGCTCAGTTGGATAGAGCAACAGCCTTCTAAGCTGTGGGTCGTGGGTTCGATTCCCGCCCGGATCACATAATTATTTTAGACATCTTCGACAAGAACTTTTTTATTTAGAACCAGAAGATAAAAGTTTTCGCCGGTAGATAAATACCCATATTCGTAGCAATAGTAGTAGATGTCTCCCTTTTTGTTTTTGTAAATACTGGTAAAGTAATCAAAATGAAAGCCTTTGTCGGTAAGCTTATCGCGATGCACAGATGTCTTTCCTTGAGGATTTAGTTCTTCTAATATCCTACGGTTTTTTCGTAAAATATTATTTACATATCGCATGTGGTTTGTTACATCGCTATTTAGCTTGTTGTTGTAGGCATTGCGACACATATCAGAGCAGAATTTTTTATCGCTTCGTCCTTGTATGGGCTCTTCGCATTCCAGGCATTTTTTCTTTGTCATATTTTATTGGTATTGGTTGTTTGGTCACTATAATCTCAAAATTCAATATCTCTGTCTCTGTAACCCATTAAATAAAGTATTCCATCGAGTCCGATAGACGAAATGGCTGTACGAGCATTTTCTTTAACTATGGGTTTTGCATGATATGCTATTCCAAGCCCGGCTACGCTTATCATTGGTAAATCATTTGACCCATCTCCAACAGCAACGACTTGATTGAGCAACAGATTCTCACGATCTGCAAGTATTTTCAGCAGTTCTGCTTTTCTTTTCCCATCAATCACTTCTCCAATATAATTTCCGGTTAATTCACTGTTTATAATTTCCAACTCATTTGCATACACGTAATCAATACCAAGTTTTGCTTGCAGATGTCTTGCAAAATAAGTGAATCCACCTGATAGAATAGCTGTTTTAAATCCAAATTTTTTCAATGCTTTAAATAATCTTTCTGCACCATCGGTTAGTGGAATTTTTGATACGATTTCAAGTAATACTGATTCTTTTACACCTTTCATCAATGACAATCTTTGTCTGAAACTTTCTTTAAAATCTATTTCCCCTCTCATTGCTGCTTCTGTTATCTGGCTAACTTTCTCACGCACACCTGCATATTCGGCAAGTTCATCAATAACTTCAGCCTGAATAAGTGTAGAGTCCATATCGAAACAAATCATTCTGCGACTTCTGCGAAAAATATTATCTGCTTGAAAAGCAATATCAATACCAGTGCGAGGAGAAAGTTCTAAAAAACTTTTTTTCATATCCTGCAAGTCTTTTGGTTTCCCTGTAACCGAAAACTCTACACAAACATTTTTATTTCCCAAGTCACGCTGTAGGCTTGTTCTGCCTGAGAGACGATTGATGATATCAATATTTAATCCTTGTCCTGCAATGATTTTAGTTACCAATGAAATTTGCTCTGCGGTAAGGTGGCGACCAAGAAGTGTTATGATATATTTTTCTTTTCCCTGCATTGAAACCCATGTTTCATAATCAGGTTCACTAATGGGTGTGAATTTTATATCAACACCTTGCTCATATCCTTTGAAAAGTAAATCTTTAAGTATAGGCGATGCGTTATATTTTTTTGGTACTTCAAATAAAATCCCAATATTCAAAAAATTGTGTATCACAGCTTGTCCAATGTCCAGTATATGGGCTTTGTAGCTCGATAAAATTTCTGTCATTTTTGAAGTAATTCCCGGCTTATCAGGACCGGTAATATTTAATAAAATAAGTTCTTTTGACATATAGTTTTTGAGTTAGAAGCGTCAAAGATATAAAAAATCTAAAAAATATTAATTTTATCGTGCTGTTTTAATTTGCTGATATTTAATAAATTAATCGACAACAATCATTTGTAGTTATCTATATGCGAATGTATTTGTTTATTAACCGAATATGGGTTTGGTGGGGATGTAGTTTTGCAGAACAAATCGGCTATTAGTCAAAAAGCTAACTGCCAAAAACAATCAAAATAAATAATATTAATTAAATTTTAAAAAATTAAAAATTATGGAACAAATGGTAAACAAAGTAGAATTAAATGGGTTTGTAGGTGTTAATCCTGAAGTAGTAACGCTAAAAGATGGAAAAAAAATGGTGCATTTTTCAATGGCAACAACAGAGAGTTATAAAAACCAGAGTGGTGAATGGATTAAAGACACAACATGGCACAAAATAGTAATGTGGAACAAGTTGGCAGATCAAGCGCAAACGCTTATAAAAAAAGGTTCGCGAGTTGTATTGGTTGGCAAACTTGTAAATCGGAACTATGCAGATAGTCAAGGGATAAAGCATTATATTACTGAAATTGTAGTAAACAGTTTTGAGGTTGCAAAGGTAGATAAACCGGAGGATACAGAAGCAGCATAGATTAGTGTAAAGGTAAACAAACAAAAAGCCTGACATCTGTCAGGCTTTTTGTTTTTAATTTTTTGCTTTCAACATATAATAAAGTGACGATCCTCAAAATAATTTATTTCTGTGATGTACCAATAACTGCTTTAATGTTTTCTATTTCTGTTCTAAGCTTGTCGTTTTCTGATTCAAGTTTATTTAACCTATTATTTTGTTCTTTTATTTGTGATTCATTCCCTGCCCATGTTGGATTAACAAGTACATTAATTTTTTGAACAAATGAACCATTATAATTTTCCATTGCACGACCAATCATAAAGCATGCTCTATTCGCTTTCATTGCAACTCCGGGGGTTGAAGATGATGTTAAAAAATCTCCAACATGTATTTCACCATTTTCATTGCAAACTTTTGTTGGAACAACTCCCATCATCCCAACAAGGACTGAATTTGCCGGAGCACCTTCCGAACTTCCATTGCCTATAACTACAGGATTTGTAGAATAAACGCCTACAATTTTTTGTGAATACGGTATATTATCAGTTAGAACTGTATGCCCGGCAGGAGACATAAGAATAACATCTCCAGGTTCATAATTCATTAAACTATCAGCTTTAATAAAGTATTCTGCATAGTCGGCACCACCACCGGTCCAGCTTCCATCACACATTCCGTTTCCTGTATTTGTAAAGCGAAATTCTCTGTCCCAGCTCCCGGTTCCATGCCATGAATCAAAAGCAGCAATATCTCCGGTAGAACCTTTTTGTGTTAAAAGTAAAACAGCATCTGAAGAAGAGTTACTGGAATTTTCAATCATCATTCCAAGACCTGCTGTTGCTGAATTTATAAAATATCCTGTTGAACCGTTAACACCGGTAACCGAAGATGTAGCGTAGAGCCTGTGAGTACCTGGATTTGCAGCTCCCAAGCCCGTGTATCCATAAACATACAAACCATTTGCAGGGGGTATGGAAGATATTCCCAAAGAAGTACCTCCATTCGAATTAACATATAATTTAGAAGCACCATTAATTTGAACCCTTAATGGATCTTCGCTTGTTGAAGAATTAATATGAAGTCTGGAATTTGGAGCCGTTGTTCCAATCCCTACTTCAGCATGCATGATAGAATATGTATTATCTTGCATCAGAGATGTAGGTATATCTGGATCGAGATTGAATAAAACGGAATTTTTAAAAGCAGTATTATCATCCCCAATTGAGCCATGTGCTCCAAAAACATATGAGTTCATGCCATAAATAAAATTTTCATATCCTAAAGCAAAAGATGCAGCTGTGCCCTTTATGGTGTTTCCGATACCCATGGCAATACCAATTCCAAGCACTGCAGATGAATTGTTATTTGAACCAATAGAAATACCATATCCCCATAAGCCAGAAGAAACATTATTGTATCCTAAACAGATTCCATAATCATATAAAGTTTTATTTTTATATCCAATAACAGTTGAAAAATTACCTGCAGCCGTATCAAGTGTTCCGAAAGAGAATGCACCCTTTCCGCTGGAAACCGACCCCATTCCAAAAGCATAAGAATAATCGCCACTGGCAATGGTCGAATTTGTAGCAACGCCAGCAGAGTCAACACCAGTGGAACCCAATGCAAAACTTCTTAATCCGACAGCTTTTGCTCCAGATCCAAAAGCATATGAACCCATATTGCTTGTTTTAGCATAATTACCTAGAGCGTATGATTCAGCACCTTCTGCGTTAGCATAGTTACCAATGGCTGTAGAATTGTTGCCATAAGCTCTTGCTTTGTACCCAAATGCCTGTGAGTAATTTCCAATTGCTTTTGACTCAAACCCAGTTGAAAACGAGTTTGTCCCAACACTATCAGGGCTTTGAACAATTACTCTTCCTGCTAAAAATGCTTCTTTGTTTGGATACCACAAAATTCTTGGTTGGGTAGTAATCACATCAGGTATTGTAGATGGAGATATGTTGAAATAATCTTCAAAAGTTGTTTTTGCAGAGCTTTTTCCGCTAACAGCAAAGCTTCCACGATTTGATGTTTTTGCAAGACCGGGATCTCTTACATATATATGAACTCCTTCAGGCCAAACGACCAAAACATCGTTCCCGTTTTTATCTTTTACCTGAAATAAAGGTACAGAATCGTTTGAATTAGCAGCTTCTTTAATCACAAACCTTCCTGTTGGAGAAGTAGTACCAAGCCCGATTCTGGATCCATTCTGATATATTAATGATGTGTCTAAATTCGTCGTTGCATCGAATTTGGGGATATAGTTTGCCGCTCCAGATGTTAATCCACTTGAGTTGCCTGTGAAATTTACCCATGCACTGTTTTGATAAAATTCAAATTTTGCAGTTGAGGTGTTATATCTTATCATACCATTTGATGCAGTTGGACGCTGTGATGTAAAACCGATTGGAACAGAAAAAGCTGCATTTGGTAATGAAAAAGAAGAATTTCCGGGAAAGATCACATTTGAGGCTAAGCTAACGGTCCAAGTTCTGTTTGCAGATAAGTTCTGTGAACCTGCAGATAAGCTGATTTGGTTGGTTGTACCTGAAAAAGATAATGTTCTGCTTGAGGGTACAGCATCAGAGATGCCATAGCCGGAGAGAGTGGTAGGCG
>JAVHQG010000096.1:0-21828 GCA_036171035.1 Bacteroidales bacterium | reverse complement strand
CTGATGTAAATGACTGACTTGAAAAACGAGAGTAACGAAAAAATCGGACATTATGAACAGACACTAAATAACTTGCTTGTTGTGGATAAGCAGTTTTATAATATAAAGAGCTTAATTGAATGAAATTAAAAACAAATTAGAAACAACAAAAAATGATTGATATTACTTTATGCAACCGTATTTGTAATATATTTCAGAAGGATTTCATTTCTGTAATTAAAATAAGAATTTGAAAAAATATATAAATAATATCTGAATTTTAATATTTTTACACTTTTAGTAACCTATTATATATAAATAAAAATATGAAAAAGTTGTATGTTTTTGTCCTTGCAATGGCAGGGTTTTTATTATCAATAAATGCACAAACTGTTGATGTGGATTGGGGTCCGTTTAACACACTGGAAAAAGGTGATAACATTGAAAAACTTGTTGGTGCAGATAAAGATGGGTATTACTCCGTCCGGTCATCAAAGGCAGGCACCTTGTTTTTGGAATATGTTAATGGAGCTACAAATACCATTGAATCGTCTAAAGAGCTACTAATGCCTAGCGTACAAGGTACACAAACTGAGTTTTTGAAATTATATTATATGGGCAATCAACTCATCCTTTTTACACAGATGTACGATAACAACAGGAAACAAGAAGTTTGTTATGTGCAGTACATTAACAAAGATGGTACGCTTAATAATAAACCAAAAGAAATAGGTATGATACCCCCTTTTAAAGGGCAGGAAAATTTTTATTTTCAACTTTCTGAAGATCGAACCAAAATATTTGTCTATTACTATAAATATTTTACAAAATATGGTGGAGATCCTTTTACCTTTAAGGTATATGATGCCACACTCACTGAACAATACAATAAAAATATAGAACTCCCATTTAAAGAGAGAGAATTTTCTCTTGTAAAATGTGTTTTAGGAGAAAGCGGAGACTTCTATTTTTTGGTAAAAGCTGTTGCAAAAGATGCTAAAAAAACTGCAAAAGCAGCTGAATCAGGACCGAAAATTTATGAGTTTATTGTCGCACATTATAACACAAAAAAAGATGAGTTTAAAACATATGAACTGAAGTTACAGAAAAATACTATTAATAGCGCAACAATGATTTTAAACGACAAAGAAGAAATCGTGGTAATGGGCTTTACAGGTAAAAAAAATTCACCAGAAATGACTGGGACTTTTTATAAGCAAATTAATCCTAGAACGTTCAAGTTCCTTGAAGTAGATCCAAAAAATGAATCAATGCCCTTTACTCCTGAATTTAATATGGAATTTAAAAAAGAAAGAAATGGAGCAAAAGAAGAAAAGGCTGAAAATTTCTACAAATTTGACTTAAATCAACTGCTGATTCTTAAAAATGGAACAACCGTGTTGGTTGCAGAACATGAATATTCTAACACTCAGGTTATTTCAAACCCAAACACAAAACAGGATGAAAAATATTCACAGTATTTTAATAATGATTTGATTATTGCCGGAGCAGATAAAGATGGGAAAATATTATATACAAAAAGAATTCCTAAAAATCAGTTCAGCCGAGATGATGATGGACGATTTTTATCATATGCTTGTGTTGCAGAAGGCAATCTAATAAAAATTATCATGAACGATCATTTGAAAAATATCAAGGAAAATAAACAGACTGGCGATAACATTAAAGTAATGAAAGGCGATGATGGTCAAGCAGTAATTGTTACTGTCTTCCAAGATGGATCTTATGAAAAATCTCCTATGTTCAAAGACGATGATGCAAAAAGCCCTACCATTGCAAAATTGTTTTATAAAGCAAAAGACTCATACCTCACAATATGCAAAAAGGGTAATAAATATAAATTTGGAAGATTCTTCTTTCAGTAACATTTGTAAAAAACATAATACAAGAAAAAGGATCGAGCATTCAATCCTTTTTCTTATTTCGTAGATTCATCACTTCAAAAACTATACTTTTCATGGTGGACTCAATGTTTTAGGCATTTTATTTCATTGCGATGGCAAAATTTCATGATTTTTCATAATTTTGTGTAAAAAAATATTTTGGTCAAATGAAAGTTCTAATTCCAATACTAATTTTCAATATTTGTTTTCAGTATTTCTGCTTTTCTCAGAGTTGTATTCCTGCTCAAATGCAGTTAAAAGAACTGACATCCAAAACCTCAATGGAAGAACCCAAAGATGCAGTAGGATTTAGCAAAAGAGGAACAATTAAATACGGTCAGAAAGATTATGCAGGGGCAATTGCCGATTATACGAAAGCAATTGACCTAAACCCTAAAGAGCCTGAAGTCTATTTGAATAGGGGCTCTGCAAAGGCAATTATGGAAGATTATTATGGTGCTATTTCAGATTTTACCAAAGAAATTTCAATAAATTCTAAATCGGCAAAAGCTTATTCCAATAGGGGTTGGGTACAATCAAAATTAAACAATTCAGAGGCTGCCATCAAAGACTATAACAAAGCCATTTCTTTGGATTCCAAAGACGGTTATGCGTATTTTAATCTTGGTATGGCTAAAATATTAAAAGGCGACAAAGCCGGTGCCTGCGCAGATTTAAGCAAATCAGGTGAACTTGGATTCAAAAAAGCTTATGATTCAATTAAGCAATATTGTCACTAAAAAATATTATACAGGCGGTAATGTGTTAGAACTAAACTGTTTTAACAATAGCAATGTTTATTTCTGATTTGCGTGTTGACGGGCATCCTCCAGATTTCCTTTAGCTAATTGAAATGTAGGATCAATTTCCAACGCAATTTTCAATGCACCAATGGCCTCGTTATATTTCCCCAATTTAATATATGCAGCTCCAATGTTATTATACGCTGGGACATATCTGGTGTTCAGCTCAAGTGCTTTTTTCGATGCAGCAATACATTTTTCGTAAAATCCACGCTGATAATACGTGAGACTTAAATTAATATATTCTTCAACTGTTAGATTCTCTGGAATATTGTCATCTCTGTTAACTTGTTTATTGTTTTTTGTGTCGCAAGCTTTTAAGTACGATTTTGCTTTATTGTTTGTTGACTCAATCGCTAATGTAGATGCAGACATGGTTTTTAAACGCTCCCAGTCTCTCGTTTCATAATAGGCATCCATCAATAATATTCTTACATTCATATTAATTGTTGAGATAGCAAAGGCGCGCTCCAAATTTTGTATCGCTTCTGGAAAACGCCTTTCTTTTATCAGGAATTGCCCATAATAATACCATGTGTAATCATATTCATAACCATATTTAATGGCTTGTTTGAAATAATTCTCTGCCTGAATTTTCTTACTTTGTGCATCACACGAAATGCCTAAATTCACATACAATGTTGGATAATATGGACAATATTCTAAAGCTTTGTTAAAATACTCATCTGCAATTGCATAATCAGCATCTTTCATTTTTACTAAACCATAGTTCATCAATCCACGACCGTTTTTGGGACTTTTTATTGTAACATCTTTCCATAAACTTTCATCGTTTTGCCATACCTCATTCCGCTTATACGTTCCAAATCCATATGCAATCAATATCAAAGGGACAAGTATTATCATGATTATTTTTGCATTTGCTATGCGTGTTTTGAGTTTTATAAATAATAGTCCTATTGCCCAGCAAACACTTAGGATGAGACCTACATAGGGGAAAAATAAGCGATGATCATTCAATATTTCTGCAAGAGGAATAAAACTGGATGTTGGTAACAAAGAAATAAAAAACCAGATTATTCCAAAGCTGATAGGTCTTTGCTCTTTCTTTTTTGAGGCAAAGGATGCAATTGCTAAAAGTAAAATTACAAATGCCATCCCAAATATAAAATTTACAGACAACATATTTTGAATAGGTTTCCAATCGGTATCAGCACTTAATCCTATAGGGTAAAAAAATGTTAGAAAATAATGTGCAATCACCATTGGCTGACTAATTGCATAATCGAAAGTTGAAGTGCCTCCCGGAATCCATGATTTAGGCGTGAATACATGAATAATAAAATACATCATACCACAAAACAGAAATGCAGGAATCGCTGTTTTAATAGCCCTCAACAATCGCAGGAAATACGTTCTTTTAAAAATATCCAGCAGGCTCATATCTTGTTCTATAAGCACCAGATAAAAGAAAAACAATGGAGCAAACATTACCGCAGGCGGCTTTGCCAATGCCCCAATTCCTACAGGGATTAGATATAGAAATGTTTTTCTGCAAAATGGAGAATACATGTATAGAACGAATGCCATTATTACGCCTATTGTAGATTGTATCTCAGATCGGGCAATAATGTAGTTCACGGTTTCTGCATTAGCCGGATGTAAAGCATACCAAACGGCTGCTGATGCCGATATAAAAAAATTATATTTATTTTCGTAAACCTTGTTAAGTAACTTGAAAAATAAAAAAAACATTAAAATGCCTTGCAGCAAAAAAAGTATAAAGGTTGAAAGATGAAAATAAAAAACATCCAATCCTCCACATAGCCAGTAGTCTATTGCTAATGAGGCACTAACGATTGGGCGATAAGATTGATTTTGTGGTAAAGAGCTGAATGTTGTGCCATCTGTAAAAAATCCGGGAATATTCTTTACATCTTTAATAAATACATTGTTTATAATTGTGTGACTGTCATCAAAATGAAAAGCATTATCAAAATGGTTGAGATATACAATCGTAGTAACAAAGGTGAAAATAAATATAAAGACAACTATTTTTTTTGAATAATTTGAACCCATCTTTTTGATGTTTTAATTAAAAAAAAGACCCTGTTTTACAGAGCCTCTTTTTGAATGCTATTTTTATATTACTTTATGCAAGAAATAAAAAATTTATTGTAACCTCCTGTTTGCTTTTAACGCTTCTATTGTATTAGCTTCAACTCGTTAATAATATTTTGTGCACCGGCGTACTTGTCAACAACAAAAAGCACATACCTGATATCGCAAACAATTGTTTTCTGAATATCACTTTCATATTTGATATCACCACTCATGGCTTCCCAATTTCCATCGAAAGCCGTACCAATAAGCTCACCGTCAGCATTAATGCAGGGACTGCCTGAATTTCCACCGGTAATATCATTGTTGGTTGTAAAACAAACATGCACTGTGCCATCTTTATCTGCATAACGACCGTAATCTTTCTTTTGATATAGTTCTTTTAACTTTGGAGAAACAACAAATTCATCATTCTTTGGGTCTTCTTTTTCAATAACACCTTTTAATGTAGTAAAATAATTATAATAAACGGCATCTGTTGGGAAATAGTCACCCACTTTGCCATATGTTAATCGAATAGTTGAATTTGCATTTGGGTAAAATAATTTGTCTTTATCCATCTCCATGAGACCGGCAACATATGAGCGCATGCCTTTATTCATTTCTGAACCTGTATTAGTTGCGCGGGAAAGGTCAAAATATTTTTCAATCAAAGACTGTTCAAAAATGTATGCCGCATCTTTTTCAATAACCTTTAGCTTAGGATTTGCAAGGAACTCATTAAATTTCTTTTCATCGGCGAAAATAGATTTTTCAAAAAACTTTTCAGTGTATTTATCTACATCTCCTTTATATTTTTTTTCTAAATCTTTTATCGCACTAAAATGATATTCTTTTGGAACATCTGTATAATACATTTTCAACATGGTTGAGAATATCTGTTTGTCTGTATTTACGTCATCATCTTTAAAATATTCTGCTGATGTTTTCTTGAGGTCAGCAATCAAACCATCAATAATATCTTTCTTATCCGGGGTGTTTTTCAATGCACCTGCAAGTGCTGTAAGCTGATAAGGGAACAATGCTATTTCAGCTCCCTGCAACATTGATTCTAGCATATAGTCATATGCCATCCCTGCTTGTTTTTTCTGATTATATGCTTTTTCTATTTGGTCGAGTGCATCTCCATATATTTCTTTTCTAGACTCACTGGCTTTTACCCATTTATCAAATCTGTCTTCTAACGCTTTCTTTTGTTCCAGCACATTAAGCTTCTTCAATCCTTTATTCTGACCAATACTATATTTCCAATAGTTTGATGACTGCGCATATTTTGATGAATATTTAATACGTGTTGCTGCATCAATATCCATATGCTTTTTAATGATGTCTAATTTTGCAGTCCGTACTTTAATCCTAATGGGGTTTGATCTGTCAAGCGTTTCTTCAACTCCCGAGGATGTCATAAAGCGCTGTGTATTTCCAGGAAATCCAAGAATCATTGCATAGTCATCTTTTTGTACACCCTTTAGTGATACAGGTAGAAAATGACGGGGTTTATATGGAACATTGTCTTTTGAATATTTAGCTGCTTTCCCATCTTTTCCCATATAGATTCTCATAATGCTAAAGTCTCCTGTATGACGTGGCCACATCCAGTTGTCTGTATCACCGCCAAATTTGCCAATTGATGACGGAGGTGCTCCAACCAATCTAACATCTGTAAATGTTTCATAAACAAAAAGAAAATATTGATTACCATCAAACATTGGTTTTACAAAACAATCGTATCCGGTACCCTTTTTGGCTTCTGCTTCTATCTCTTTCTTAAGTTTGCCAACCTTTGAACTCCTGTCTGATTCTGTCATTTCCGGTTTAATTTCAGCAAGTATTCTGGCAGAAACATCTTCCATCCTTATAAGAATAGAAGCAGTGAGATCTTCATTTGTGAGTTCCTCGGCATTCGTTTTTGCCCAAAATCCATCTTTCAGATAATCGTGTTCAACCGTACTGTGTTTCTGGATTGCATCATATCCGCAATGATGATTCGAGAGAATCAATGCCTGATCTGAAATAAGTTCTGCTGTACAGAAAAAGCCTCCACCCTGCGTTAAATACTGTGAATTGCTTAATCCCACAATAGCATCCTTTAAACATGCTTTATTGATATTGTAGATGTCGTCGGGAGTTAACTTGAGTCCCAATGCTTTCATCTTTTCATAGTTTTTGCCGATCAAAGACAATAACCACATTCCCTCATCTGCTTTAAGCGAAATGTTAAATGCGAAAGAAAAACTGATAAATAATAAAATAATTCTTTTCATTTGATTAGTATTTTAATGTTCTTCACAAAGTAAAAAATTATTCAATGCAATACCAAGAAAAATCTATAGCATTTTGATATTAATCTATAAAACGATTGATTTAGTAGAGAAATAAGCTTGTGGAAAATTATTATTCTTGACAAATTTCTATTCTATAATCAATAATTTTTTGCTATGCCCTAGCTGAATTGAAAAAACATCAACAACATAACTTCCTGATACCAGTGAAGAAACATCTAATGTTGGTGATATGCTTGTTAAAATAAGCCTTCCGGTGTAATCAAAAACGTTGATACAAGAAATTGCATGTTTATGTAAAATTTGAATTGTTTTTCTCGTAGGATTTGGGAAAATAACAAAATCATTTTTTGAATTTGATTCTATATCCTCAATACTTGTTGTAGTTGTTATTATTTTAAAAAATTTAGCAGCCCAATACGAAGAATAAAAATTTTTATCAACGGCATATGTTCCTGTGGTTCCGCCCTGTGTGATGCCTATTCCCGGGTCAACCGCTATGGCATGTCCCATGTAATTTATTTTGTAAGTTAAAACAAGTGTATCTCCAACTGTATTTTTATATACCGCCTGCTCAATATCTGGATTGCCTATAAATGCTGATATTGTAGCTGTTGCTGTTTGTGAAAGTCCGTGTACGGCTGTCCATTGTTCAACAAGTTCGTTGATATTTGCCGGGTAAACAACATTATCATTGAGACCATGGAAAATGGCAACTCTGGGATAAACACCATTGAATCCGGGGAAAGCACCATACACAAGATCTCTCCACTCTGTGGGTGTTTTATTAACCAAACCATACATCGCATTTCCTGCTGTTAAAGCATCTGTTGCACTTTTATATGCACCTCCTGACATGATTGCTCCACCCTTAAAAACATCTGGATAACATGCGAGCATTACAGCAGACATGGCTGCTCCCGCAGAAAGACCAGTTGTAAATATTTTTTCCGCATCTACCATGTAATGCGATTGCATATAGTCCACCATTTGTTTTATTGATAAGGCCTCCCCACCATCTCTGTTCTGATCAGACGGCAAAAACCAATTAAAACAATTCGACGAATTATTTGCAGCAGGCTGCTCCGGATAAATTACATAGAAATGATACCTGTCAGCAAGCATGTTCCATCCCGTATTATCACGGCACTGAATCGCATTCTGTGTGCATCCGTGCAAAGCAACCACAGCCGGAGAATTACTGCTAATACCTACCGGAACATAAATGTACATATTCAAATTACCAGGATTTGTACCAAACGAAGTAATTTGCTGCCAACCTGTTTGCGAGAATAAACCCGTACAAATCAACTGAAAAAGAAGTATAAATCTGAATCGCATAAATTTATATTTATTCACAAACCTACAATTTTATTTTTTATACACAAAATGCTCATTAATAAAGGAAATTCAACTTATAAACCTTTTATCAACAGATATCTTTTAGAATTAATAATTGCATATTTTTACAATCAGAAATATTTTGCAGTTTGATTTGTGACAGTCATGATTACTACAGCATATATCAGAAATCTCAAATTTTGCCAATCTATCTATAACAGCTTGATTCTCAATTTGACGAAGAACATTCAATTTATATTTATAAACTAAAAAATGCCAGGATTCGTACATCTTCACGTTCATTCACAATACTCTGTTCTTGATGGGCAGGCAAGCATCAATGGTCTAATTTGCAAAGCAAAAGCAGATAATATGCCTGCAATTGCACTTACAGATCATGGAAACATGTTTGGCATAAAAGAATTTTACAAGAAAGCAACGAAACAGGGCATTAAACCCATACTTGGCTGCGAAGTTTATGTTGCTCCTGCCTCTCGTTTTGATAAAAAAGGAAAAGAACATCAACGAAATTATCATCACTTAATTTTACTCGCAAAAAATAAAGAAGGTTACCACAATCTCATTAGGCTTGTTTCTTTAGGCTGGATCGAGGGATTTTACCATAAACCCAGAATTGACAAAGAATTGCTAAAAAAATATTCAGGTGGTTTAATTGCCTCTTCTGCATGTATAGCCGGAGAAATTCCACAATTTATTTTGAATCAGGAAATTGACCGTGCTGAGACTGCTTTACTTGAATTTAAGGAAATTTTTGGTACAGATTTTTATCTCGAAATGCAGCGGCATCAAACCATTGATGAAACAGCTGACCAAACGGTTTTTTCCAAACAGCAGCAAGCAAATGTAAAGCTAGTTGAACTTGCAAAAAAATACGGTGTAAAACTCATTGCAACCAACGATGTGCATTTTGTAAATAAAGACGACGCAGAAGCTCACGATATTCTTATCTGTCTGAATACACAGTCCGACAAAGACGATCCCAAGCGCATGCGTTACACAAAACAAGAGTGGCTCAAAACAACTGAAGAAATGAACGAAATTTTTTCAGATTATCCTGAAGCACTTGAAAACACGCTAGAGATTGCCGAAAAGGTTGAAACATATGACATCAAATCCAAGCCAATTATGCCGGATTTTCCACTGCCGGATAATTTTTCTGATGCAAATGAGTTTTTGAAACATCTTACATTCGAAGGTGCAAACAAACGCTACAAAGATCTCTCTCCTGATATTATCGAAAGAATTAATTTTGAATTGGAAACCATCAAAAAAATGGGATTCCCAGGCTATTTCCTTATTGTGCAAGATTTTCTGAATGCTGCACGCAACATGGGAGTGGCAGTAGGTCCTGGCAGAGGATCTGCGGCAGGTTCTGTGGTAGCTTACTGTTTAAAAATCACAGATATTGATCCCTTAAAATATGATTTACTGTTTGAACGTTTTCTAAACCCTGATAGAATCTCACTTCCTGATATTGATATTGACTTTGATGATGATGGCAGAGAGCAAGTTTTACAATGGGTTACTAATAAATACGGTAAACAACGCGTAGCTCATATAATAACTTTTGGAACAATGGCCGCCCGTTCTGCAATCCGTGATGTGGCTCGTGTATTGAAGCTCCCACTTTCCGATGCAGACAGACTAGCAAAATTGGTTCCTGAAGGTGTAAACGTATCTTTGAGTACTGCTTTCAAAGAAGTGAAAGAACTCTCTGCGGCAAGAACCTCCGACAATTTGGTTTTAGCAGAAACACTCCGCTATGCTGAATCACTTGAAGGATCAATCCGTAATGTTGGTATTCATGCCTGTGGTGTGATTATTGGCAAGGACGATCTGATTAATTATATCCCACTAAAATTAGAAAACAATATTCTTGTAACCCAATATGAAGGACCTCTTGCAGAAGAAGTAGGGATGCTAAAAATGGACTTCCTTGGGTTAAAGACCTTATCTATCATAAAAGAAGCTATTGATAATATTAAAAGATCTTCAAAACTGGAAATTGAAATCGAAGATATTCCGCTTGACGACCCCATTACTTATGAGCTTTTTAGCAAAGGAGAAACTGTTGGAACATTTCAGTTTGAATCGGAAGGAATGCGTAAATATTTACGTGATCTGAAACCAAACAAATTTGAAGACCTGATTGCCATGAATGCCCTCTACAGGCCTGGTCCTATGGATAAAATACCAGATTTTATTAATAGAAAATTTGGTAGAGAAAAAGTTGAGTACGATTATCCCATCATGGAAAAACGACTGAAAGATACCTATGGAATTACCGTTTATCAAGAACAGGTAATGCTTTTAGCGCAAGATATGGCCGGCTTCAGCAGAGGCGACTCCGATAAGCTTCGTAAAGCTATGGGGAAAAAGCAGATTGATATTATGAATCAACTGAAGGCTAAATTTATCAAAGGTTGCGAAGACAATGGCTTTGAACAGGTCAAAGTTGAAAAGATCTGGGGAGATTGGGAAAAATTTGCACAATATGCCTTTAATAAATCTCATTCAACATGTTACTCTCTTGTTGCCTATCAGACGGCATATCTAAAAGCACATTATCCGGCAGAATATATGGCCGCAGTGCTGAGCCGTAATTTGAACAACATCAAGGAGATAACCAAATACATGGACGAATGTCGCCGTGCAGGAATGCAGGTGCTTGGCCCTGATGTAAATGAAAGCGAAGTTAGATTTAGTGTGGTAAATGGAGTGATTCGTTTTGGAATGGCTGCAATCAAAGGCGTTGGTGATGCTGCTGTCCAAAATATTTTGGAAGAAAGAAGATTAAACGGAAAATATAAAGATATTTATGATTTTATTGAACGTGTAAGCCTACATGCGGTCAATAAAAAAAGTATTGAAGCACTCGTATATGCGGGTGCTTTCGATAGTTTTAACGAAGTTAAAAGATATCAATATTTTGCTGATGCTGACTCAAAAGAGGGCTCATTTATAGAATCATTAATCAGATTTGGAAATAAATTTCACGAAGACAAAAACAGCTCACAACAATCACTTTTTAGCGCAACAAGCCAGGGTGCTATCATGAAACCACCTGTTCCATACAGAGAAAGCTGGGCAAATATTGAAAAACTCAATAAAGAAAAAGAAGTTATTGGGATTTTCCTTTCAGCACATCCTCTCGATGATTATAAGTTGGAAATAGATACATTCTGTAATACATCATGCGCTGCCTTGAAAGAGCTGTCAATGTTGCAAAAAGACAAAGAACTTGTGGTTGCATGCATTGTTACAAGCGTAAAAACTGCAACCGGAAAAAACGGGAAACCTTATGGGAGAATAACTATTGAGGATTACTCCGACACACATGAATTTACACTATTCGGTAAAGATTTCGTTGATTTCGATAAATATTTTAAACAAGATTATTCTTTACTCATTCGAGGTAAAATGCAAAATCGCTTCTACAGTAAAGATAAAGATAAAAAAAATAACGAAAATATAGAACAAGAATTTAAAATCTCCAGTATAAATATTCTTGCAGAAGTAAGAGAAGACCTTATCAGATCTGTTTCGCTAAAAATTGCAATTCATAACTTAACTGAAGGATTGCTTAATGAAATTAATACCCTTGCTGAAGCGAATCAAGGAAAAATAAATCTTCGCTTTTTAATTTACGAACCTGATGGAAAAGTCTGGGTAGAAATGTTCTCGCGTTCTCATCGTATAAAACTTACAAATTACGTTGTTGATTTTTTTAAAAATCATTCTAAAATAGACACTTTTAAAGTTAGTTCATAAAATATAATCAGTTCATTGTTTAACCTATAAAACCAAGAAATATGTTAGAAGTAAATGATTCAAATTTTGAAGAAATTGTATTAAAATCAACCAAGCCGGTTATCGTCGATTTTTGGGCAGAATGGTGTGGCCCTTGCAGAATGATTGGTCCATACATTGAAGAACTCGGCAAAGAGTTCGAAGATCGCGCTTTAGTAGTAAAATTAAATGTTGATGATTGCCCTGAAATAACAGGGAAATTTGGAATAAGAAACATTCCTACAGTACTATTTTTCAACAATGGCACGATAGCAGATAAGCACGTGGGTGCAGCACAAAAAAGTGTTTTTAAGGCCAAACTCGAAGCATTGCTTTCTTAATCAAAAATTAATATTCGTTTTGTGGCAATTGAAAATGTACTCGATATAAAGAAAGTTCAAATCCTTGATAACCTTGAATTTGTTGCAAAACATATTGTAGAAGGATTTATCACAGGTTTGCACAAAAGCCCATTTCATGGTTTTTCTGTGGAATTTGCGGAGCACCGTATTTATAATCCCGGCGAGTCAACAAGACACATTGATTGGAAATTATTTGCAAGAAGCGATAAGCTTTTTGTGAAACGATATGAAGAAGAAACAAATTTGAAAAGTTACATACTTTTAGATACATCTTCTTCTATGTTGTTTCCCTATAACGAAAAAGACAAACTAAACAAACTGCAATTCTCTGCATATTGTGCTGCCGCATTGATTTATATGCTACGCAAACAACGTGATGCGGTGGGGCTTACATTGTTTTCTGATAAAATCGATAACATGACCGGGTCAAAGCTTTCGCAGGTTCATGCACGTATGTTATATGCCGAATTGGAAAAACTTCTTTCGTGGGACATTTCAAAATTTAATAAAAAAACATCGGCAACACAGGTACTGCACCAGTTTGCAGACACAATCAGAAAACGCTCTTTGGTAATTATTTTTAGTGACATGATGGATAACGATTCACCCGAAAATATCTACTCTGCTCTTCAGCATCTCCGATATAATAAGCATGAAGTTATTTTATTTCATGTTACAGATAAACAAAAAGAAGATAATTTTGAATACAACAATAGACCATATAAGTTTATTGATTTGGAAACAAAAGAAGAAGTGAAATTTAACCCAAATGATCTTAGAGACCGCTATAAAAAGTTGATGCATACTTATAAAGAAAATTTGATTTTAAAATGTGGTCAGTATGATATTGATATTGTTGAAGCGGATATTAATGAAGATTTTAAAAATGTATTATTACCATACATGATAAAAAGAACAAAATTACTATGAGTTGGATAGACGATGCAGAAAAAAGAAGAATAGAAAACGATAAGACAAAAGAACAAGATAATAAAGTTCACTTATTGAATCAGGAAGAAAATTATAAACATTTTTATCATTTTACAGAAGAACTTAACAGCTTATTACTGCGCGTAAATGAACTTACTTACGAAGAGCGAAAACCTAGTTTGGAATTGGGATTCACAGAGATAGAGGGGAATAAATGTTATGAATATTATGGATCAGCATATATCTACAAGAAAGGCTTATTTGTATTTTTTTCAGGATCACGTTACAAAACACTCTGTTGGAGGCGAATAAACTTTAAAATCACAGATGAATATAATATTCTAAAAATTCATATTAATGAGGCTTTTACAGAAAAAGATATGGGCGTTTTAATTAGTACTGATCAAACAAAAGATAAATATAAATTAAGAATTGACGGCATCGACGAAAAACTATTACAGCTTATTATTGATTGGCTTACTTTCAAATGTAATAATCACGACTTCAAAAAGGCTCTTCCTTTTGCCCACTCAACAAAAAATGGTAGTCGATAAATAAGATAACCAGCCGTTACCGATTACTGATTACAAAAACATGTTGTTTCTTAATTATTTTGTCACAACACTGGGAAAGATTTATCCTTTAAGCCTATTCAATAGATTGATGTCAATTGAGTCAATATTTCGTTTCATCATAACCAAAATAGATAGTCCTACTGCAATTTCTACAGCAGCCACCACCATTATAAAAAACACAAATACTTGCCCGGAGGGATCCGAATGGTATGCTGAGAATACAGTTAATAGGAGGTTTACAGAGTTTAACATTAATTCTATACACATAAGTATCACAATTGTGTTGCGCCGAAAAAGAATCCCCATTGCGCCTATTGAAAACAAAGCAAGGCTTAATACAATGTAGTAATTTAGCGGAATAACCTGTATTGCACTAGTAATTGAATCCATTAATTTTTCGGATTATTTACTTCATCTGTTTTTTGTACAGCTTCTTTTTTCCCTAATAGCACAGCACCTATCATTGCTGAAAGAAATAATACGGATGATAATTCAAATGGGAACAGAAATTTTCCAAATAATACTTTGCCAAGATTTTTCACAAGTCCTGTGCTACCATCAAAGTCAGGATGTATGGGTGCAATAAGGATTGCCCCTTTTACTGCCCCAAGCAAAACTAAAAAAAGAAGACCTCCTGAAACAACCGACGCAACTTTTGTAATCACTGTTTTATGCGGTTCATTTTTTCGATTCAAATTTAACAGCATGATTACAAAAAGGAAAAGAACCATAATTGCACCAGTATAAACAATTATGTGAACCACCGCAAGAAATTGAGCATTTAATAAAATATAATGCCCTGCTAAACACAAAAAACATAAAATCAAATGTATCACACTATTGATTGGACTTCGTGAAAAAACGACCATCGTGCCGGTTAATACGGCAATCACCGAGAGAAACCAAAAGAGAAAAACCATGCGTACTTAATTTTTTTTCTTACTAACGAGTTTCTTTTTAACCACAGCTTTTTTAATTACTTTCTTTGCAGTTTTTGCAGAATTTTTTATCACCGCTTTCTTTACAACTACAGCCTTTTTTGCCACCTTTTTCTTGCTGGCAACTGTGGCCACTTTTGTTTTTACAGAAACTTTTTTCTTTGTTTTACTCAAAACTTTTGGAGTTGTCTTTTTTACAACAGCCGTTTTCTTGATTACAGGCATTTTTTTTATAACTGCCCTTTTGGGAGCAACCGTTTTTTTAGCCACTTTAGATTTCGCAATTTTAGGCGCATCTACAACCTTTTCAAGCACAGGAATAGCTTCAATAGCAGGTTCAATTTTAGGAGATAGCTTATCTAGTCTATAAATAAAATCACTTAAAACATTCATATAATTAATGTACGCTTCATATGGCGAATTATATGGATTGAAATATTTGTGTACATCTCCATCAGAAAACCATTTTGTACACATATAATAAAAATGATCGCTTGTTTGCAGATATTTCCAATCTCGTTGTATGTGTGAATCTGTACACGCTTTTACTCGTTCAGCTAAATCATAAAGACTTGTAAAAGCCTCATCCTGAAGTTCGTTTCCGATCCAAGCTGTAAGGTCTCTTTCTTCATCAGCCCACGAAATAGGATGTGGAACATGAATTGTGCTTACAGGGTCGTAACTTGCTGCAACTTCAGATGGTGTTTTAAATTGTATGCCATTCATTAGTGCCTTTCTGGGAATATCCTTAAGAAATTCGAAAATACCTGTTTCTGCCCACTGATGCTCTCCAAACGACTCATAATCTAGAAAGATATTAAATATCTCTTCTTTTGGGTCAGTAGCTAAAATCCATGATAAAAACTTATCCGACGAAAGTGGCCATTCACTCCATGATCGATTGGAGAAGCGAAAAGCAATATCATCACTCAATCTGTAGTTCCTAAGAAGCACTTTAAGCTTTGGATTGTAGGCATTACAGTACAAAAAATTTGGGCTCTTCCATCCCAGTACATGCTTTGCACCCTCAGACAGCATAGCTTTAAACCCAAGATCAGCAATCATTTCACCAATTTCGTCAGAATATATTAATTCGGTATTTCTGAACACTTTTGGTTTTTGACCAAAAAACATCTCAATAAGCTTCGAATGATCTTGCACTTGTTCTATAAACTCTTCTTTTGAACGAAGTGCACTTAACGAATGCGAAAATGTTTCACCGAGAAATTCAACACAGCCGGTATCAGCAAGCCTTTTAAAACTGTCAAGAACATCTGGTGCATACATTTGAAGTTGATCAATGACGTTACCGGAAAGTGAATAACTGATTTTAAAGCGGCAGCCCCATTCTTTTATAAGTTGGAGCATTAACTTATTTGCAGGAAGATAACATTTTTCTGCCACTTTTCGCAAAATTGATTTATTTGCATAGTCATCCCAATAATAATGATCGTTGCCAATATCAAAAAACCTGTATTTCCTGATTCTAAAAGGTTGATGTACCTGGAAATAAAAACAAATTGTCTTCATGTTCAATATATTTTTTCTTCTTTTATTTTATTTATTCCTGAAACATTCTCTTAATAAACGATTCTTTTATAGCTGCTTCATATACTTGTTTCACATTGTATGCTGCATTTTCCCATTTCAGATTATCAACTTCGTCTTTTCCATATCTGCGAAACATTTTTGATAATCCCTTATAGTTCAGTAACCCATAAATTGAATTTGCAATTGCATCAACATCCCAAAAGTCAACTTTAATAGCATGTTTAAGTATTTCCGAAACGCCTGATTGCTTTGAAATGATTACAGGCACATTCGACCGCATGGCTTCAAGGGGTGATATACCAAATGGTTCAGACACTGATGGCATCACATACACATCGCTCATTGAGAACATGCGAACCACATCGTCACCTTTAAGAAATCCTGCAAAATGAAATTTTGTACCAATCCTAAGTTGCGCAACACGCCGAACCATCTTATTGGTAAGATCTCCACTGCCCGCCATAACAAAGCGGACATTTTTATCTTTTTCAAGCACTTTTTTTGCAGCTTCCACAAAATATTCCGGACCCTTTTGGAACGTGATTCTACCTAAGAATGTTACAATTTTTTCATTTAAACCACTGTTAATTTCAATCACTGATTCTTTTACAGGTTCAACAGCATTGTGCACGGTAATAACTTTATCCGGATCAATTCCATAGCGTTCAATAACAATATTACGAGTAAGATTACTAACCGTAATAATTTTATCTGCGGCAATCATCCCTTTACGCTCTATTTCAAAAACATTAGAATTTACATTTTCGCCACTTCTGTCATATTCTGTTGCATGAACGTGAATTACCAATGGTTTCCCGGTTAATTCTTTAGCAGCAATCCCTGCCGGATACGTAAGCCAATCGTGAGCATGTATCACGTCAAATTCATGTTGCGATGCTATAATTGAAGCAATAATGGCATAACGAGCAACCTCTTCCATTAAATTTGGTCCATATTTACCGGTAAACTGAAAAAAGTTAGAAAGAACTGATTCAGAGATCATTGTTTTATCAAGATATTTTTCTGAAAAAACACGCTTAAACTCTTCCGGATCCATATATGGAATAATATTCGAGCCAACTTCCAGATACGTGAATTTATTCCAAAATTCCGAATAATCGAAAGACCGATCAGTTAATTCAAAATCGCCGGCAGCCTTAATGTCCATATAACTTTTATCTTCGTCACCAAAAGCTTTAGGCACAACAAAAATTATCTCTACGTCGTGTTTCGACAAGCCTTGTGTGAGACCATAGCAGGCTGTTCCCAGGCCTCCTGTAATATGAGGAGGGAATTCCCAACCAAACATTAGTACTTTCATAGAGTTTAAAGTTTAATGTTTAATGTTTGATATTTTCTTGTTACTTGATACATAATATTTTTTGTTTCGATATCAGCTTTCTTATGCCGTTATTTATCTTAGTTGCTTTTATATTCTTTTATCAGTTTTTTAACCCGAAGCAATTCCGCAATACTTCTTGCATAGGATGTTGCGCCTTTAGGTTCATGTGGCGGATCTCCATCGAAAATTTCGCCAATTGTACCCAATCCATAGTGAGTGAGTTCTTTCTCAAACCCAAGGAAAAATCGTTCAATAAAAGAAACACCACCGTTACCGTAAAGTTTAAGGTATCCTTCAGCAAAATGACCAAAAAGCCATGGCCAAACAGTTCCCTGATGATATGCCTCATCGCGTTCTGTCTGATCACCATCATAAGATCCTTTATAAAAAGGACTTTTCGGAGTTAATGTCCGAAGCCCATATGGGGTCAACAATTCTGCTTCAACAATATCGAGAACTGCTTTTTTAATATCTTCATTTACCGGAGAAAAGTGCATTGATGTGGCAAAAATTTGGTTTGGTCTTACAGTCCAGTCTTTATAATCACCATCAACATAATCGGCTAAATATTTTTTCTCGTTATTCCAAAATAAATCAACAAAAGACGATTCAATGATCTTTGGAAAATCTTTCCACTCATTAATGAATGATTCATCTTTTGCTTTTTTTGCCAATTCCAGACTAAAACAAATTGCATTATACCAAAGAACCTGTATTTCAACAGCATATCCTTTTCGTTGCGTAACAGGTTTTCCATTAATAACAGCATCCATCCATGTGAGTGCTTTTCCATGTTCTCCTGCATAAATAAGTCCATTGTTGTGCATTGAGATACCTGATTCAATGCCATCTCTATACCCTTTCAGGATTTTTTTCATTTTTGCACCAAAATTTTTCCAGACAACAGCATATCCTTTTGTGCTATAAGCGAATTGCTGCAATGCCCAAAAATACCATAGTGGTGTATCTGCGCCAAAATTTTCTGCTTGTGAATTATGGCTCAAATTAGGGAACAATACACCCTTCAATTTTGCTGACATTGTGTTAAGCACAGCCTTGCACGTTTTCACGTCATCAATAGCAAGTGTGAGTCCGGGAAGTGCGATAAATGTATCTCTTCCCCAACGACCAAACCATGGAAATCCTGCTACAATATCTGTTTTATCACCACTATTTTGAATGAATTGCTGTGCGGAATTTACTAAACAATTTTCAAAACTATTTCTCGGTATTCTTGCCGCAGACTCACTTTCAAATCGTTTTGCAAGAGCTTGCGTAGTAGCTTCAGAAATACCTCCGGAAAAAATTACTGATTCTCCTTTTTTTATTGACATTTCAAAATAACCGGGGACATATAAATCTTCATGGAATTCATATCCACGCCGTTGTTCTTCTAAATATTCTATATTGTTGTGCCAGTGCGGTACAGGTACATAATCGACTTTTTTTGAAAACTGTAAAAACAATTCGGGGTATCCATAATACATTTTCACACGAATCCCATTATTAACGGTATAATAATTCGTATTTACATCCATATTTGCTTTGCTTAAATTGTGGATGTTCCTAAACGCTAAAAATGGTTTAAATCTTAATGTAGTAGGAGAATGTGCTTCAAGTAAGGTATATCTGATTAACACTCGTTCTTCAAGAGATGACAGCAGCATTTCTTTTTTCAGCAAAACACCACCAACTCTGTAAACAATACCGGGAATGGGATCAACAATAAAGTCACGAATATATTTATGACCACGTGGCTCATATATACCCGGATATTTATGAATCCCAAGATTAAATGACGCATCATGCTGGATAACTGTTTCGTCCATGCTAGATAAAAGCACATGTTTTCCACCATCAAGATATTCTAGTGGACAGATCAGCAAACCATGATATTTCCTTGTGTTGCATCCAATAATGGTAGTGCTTCCGTATGAACCGGCTCTGTTGGAACGTATCAGTTCTCGTTTTAGAGAATATTCCAAATTGATTAATTGCGATTTGTCGAATGTTATATAGCTCATTGTTCTAATCTGCTTTATATATCAAGTTTCACTTTAAACGAAATTTATACAAATTTACAAAAAAAAAGGAAAGATGGAGAAAAATTCATTTATTAATGTTGCGACTGTATTTTTTGTATGCCACTTTATCTCCATATTCAATGAATTGCTGATGATGCTGCGGTTCATGAAATCCATTTCCACCCTTGTGTTTTATTCCACACCAATATCGTTCTGTTTCACCGGCAATCACTCGGGCATAGTTTAGCAGACCATTTGCATAACCGCAATACATACAATTTAGTTTTTCGAACCATGTAAGATATTGAAGCTTTTGCCGATCAATTCTAATATATTCTGTTCGGTGGATATATTGAAGACCATAAGCTATGAAACAAATTCTATGGTATATTTCAATCCAGATGTCTAAAATAGCTATAGGGATCAACATACTATAAATTATTGGAGCAACCATCAAATGCGTAAACCATCGAGAAGGGTGATTTTTGAATTCCATAATTTTTGAAGTTTTTATTTGGGTATGCAAATTTAATTATTTTTGCCGAAAGATAAAAGAAGCAGCTTTAAAAAGGAATGATTAATTTTGAAAAAATAATCAGTTGTTATGTTTTTTGTATATCGGATATTTTTCCCTTTCATTTTTGTTTTTTCCGTTGCCTCAGGGTTTTCTCAACTCCCATCTGATACGGACTCTTCCTTGCTTATTAATCTGCTGCTTGAAAAACCGGAAAATTTCGGCACTATTTTAAGTAATCCTGATAAATACAGGGTTCAAATCATCTATTCGCAAATTGATAAAAACAACGGAAAAATCACATTTAAACATTATATTTATAGGCACAAACCTCATGAATATTTTTATCCTGCAAGTATTGTGAAACTCCCTTTAAGTCTGTTATGTCTTGAAAAAATAAATCAGCTTAAAAGCGAAGGTGTTACCAAAGATTCGCATTTGGAGATAGATAGTTCACATTCGTGTCAAATGGCCGTTATGCTCGATTATACATCTGCTGATTCATTTCCGACTATTGCCAATTATATTAAAAAAGCGATGATTGTGAGTGATAATGAGGCTTATAACCATTTATATGAATTTATGGGACAATCGTATATCAATAGTCGGCTTTTCTCTCTTGGGTATCAAGATGCAAGAATTATTAGCCGATTTAGTTCATGTGATTCAACTGATAATAAATTTACAAATGGTTTTGTCTTTTATAATCATTTCGGGAAAATTATTTGGTATCAGCCACCTGTTGAGAATACCGCTTTTATTTCCACACCATATCCTGGAATGCAAGTAGGAGAGGGGAATATGGTTGGTAAAGAAATATTTAATGGTCCTAAAGATTTTTCACGAAAAAATTGTATGCCTCTTGATTATGTTCACAATATTTTAATACGAATGTTTTATCCCAGGCTGTTCAATGCGTGGGAGAGATTAAATGTTGCAGAAAAGGATCTTGATTTTTTAAAAAAGCAAATGTCATCAACACCTTCTGAGTCGGGGATTACAGAATATACTGACAAAAAAAAATATTGGGATACATACACTAATTATCTGTATTATGGCAATGAACCCGGCGCAGTGATTTTTCCTGATTTAAAAATTTACAATATTGTTGGCTTATCTTATGGTTTTGCTATTGATTGCGCCTATTTTTCAGATACCACGCACAATGTGCAATTTTTCCTGAGTGCTGTTATCTATGCAAACACTGATGGAATCATTGGTGATGACAAATATGATTATGCAACTATTGCCATGCCATTTATGAAAGAACTGGGCAAAACAATCTATGATTATGAAACTAACAGAGCAAAATAGTAAGCACCCCTGATTTTTTTTAAATTGCAAAAAAAGCAAATATGCCGCAGCTTTGCACTTAGGCAAGCTCAGCGTAA
>JAVHQG010000095.1:0-1040 GCA_036171035.1 Bacteroidales bacterium | reverse complement strand
AAATTTAAAATTTTAAGTGAAAACATCAAATGAAATACAGCAAATTGCTGTTAAATTATTAAAGGAAGAGGCTCAGTCTATTCTTAACCTTGCTGCGTTGATTGACGATGATTTTTCACATTGTGTGGAACTGATATATCATAGTAAGGGCAGGGTAATTATTACAGGAATAGGGAAAAGTGCAATAATTGCGAATAAAATAGTTTCTACTTTAAATTCTACTGGAACACCTGCCGTATTTATGCATGCTGCTGACGCTATTCATGGTGATCTAGGGATCATTTTAGAAGATGATATTGTAATTTGTCTTTCAAGAAGTGGCAATACTCCGGAAATTAAAGTTCTCGTTCCACTCATTAAAAATCTTGGAAACACACTTGTTGCCTTGGTTGGTAACTTCGACTCATTTCTTGCAAAAGAAGCAGATATTGTTTTAAAGGCAATTGTTGAAAAGGAAGCGTGTCCAAATAATTTAGCACCCACATCAAGCACTACAGCTCAATTGGTGATTGGCGACGCACTGGCCGTTTGTTTGATTGAGTGCAGGGGCTTTACAGCGGCAGACTTTGCAAAATTTCATCCCGGTGGGTCGCTTGGAAAAAAATTGTATATGCGGGTTTCAGATATTTATATCAATAACAGAAAACCGGAAGTAGGGATGAATGACCCGATAAGTAAAGTGATTGTTGAAATTTCGTCAAGCCTATTAGGTGTAACCGCTGTGATGGATGAAAACAATAAATTAGCAGGCATTATTACGGATGGGGATATCAGAAGGATGCTTGAAAAATATGATAATATCAAAGATGTTTTTGCCAAAGATATTTTAACAAAAAAACCTAAGTCTGTGCAGAAAGATGATTTAGCAATTAATGCGTTTAATATGATGGAAAAAAATAAAATCACGCAGTTGGTTGTTATGGATAATCATGAATACGTGGGAATCATACATCTTCACAATATTTTACAAGAAGGTATTATTTGATTAATAACTGATGTTACGCAAAATATTTGTTTGACACGAATTAACACGAATTGAG
>JAVHQG010000094.1:0-1041 GCA_036171035.1 Bacteroidales bacterium | reverse complement strand
CCTCATTCTTGACGTTTTCTTATCTGACACTGAGTTTTCTTACAAGAACTAAATAATAAAATAATAAATCGTAATGGTCGAAATTTTCAGAGCTGAAAATGTAGTTAAGAAATTTGCACATCATCTTGCACTTGATGATTTATCTATATCAATTTCAGAGGGTACAATTTTTGGATTGCTTGGACCTAATGGTGCCGGTAAAACTACGTTGATTAGAATTATTAACCAAATTACGGCTCCCGATAGTGGAAATCTTTTTTTTAATGGCGAAAAGCTTTCTTCAAATCACATTGGTCAAATAGGGTATCTGCCTGAAGAAAGAGGCTTATATAAAAAAATGAAAGTTGGCGAACAGTCTTTATATCTTGCTCAACTCAAGGGTCTTTCAAAAAAAGATGCACTGATTAAATTGAAATACTGGTTTGAAAAATTTGAACTACAGGCCTGGTGGGATAAGAAAGTTGAAGAGCTTTCAAAAGGGATGCAGCAAAAAATTCAATTTATTGTAACAATCCTGCATGAACCTAAATTACTAATATTTGATGAGCCTTTCAGTGGGTTTGATCCTATTAATGTAAACTTAATAAAAAACGAAATTCTTGAACTAAAAAAAAATGGGGCTACTATCATCTTTTCAACACATAATATGGGATCTGTTGAAGAATTGTGCGATAACATTGCTTTGATAAATAAATCGAAAAAAATTCTGGACGGCTCAATAAATGACGTGCGAAAAGCATATAAAACAAGCGTGTATGAGCTAAATTTTGAGGGTACGTTTAATAAATTTGAAGCCACACTTACCAGCCTATACGAGATTCTTGACGTAAATACAACAACTCCTAATCATGCTGTGAAAGTTAAATTGCTCGGTAATGCAACCCCTAACGATATCCTCAAACATATGTTGAATGCAGGAAATATAATTGCTTTTAAAGAAATTATCCCAAGCATTAATGATATTTTTATTAAAATTGTTGAAGAAACAAATGCAATGAATGAGTAAGAAATAGTGGGCAATGGAAAATAAGCAATTGTTGA
>JAVHQG010000093.1:0-1047 GCA_036171035.1 Bacteroidales bacterium | reverse complement strand
TAGCATTAAAGAATTGCTACCTTTGAATTTCAGCAGTAGTTTTATTTCTGGTTGATTAAAAAAATCCTTAACAATGGGCAGTGTTTTTACGGTTGGGGAAACCCTATATGATATTATTATTAAAAAAATCGAAACCAAAGTTGGTCGTCCCGGAGGTGCCATGCTTAATACATCTGTTTCTTTAGGACGCCTTAAAATTCCGGTAACGTTTATCAGCGAATATGGGAACGATCAATTGGGGCACAAAATAGATGATTTCCTATTGGCCAACGGCATCAACACTGATTATTCTTACAGATATAATAATGGAAAGACAGCTATTTCTATTGCCATGCTCGATGAGGATAACAATGCAGATTACAGTTTCTATAAATTATATCCTACTGAACGCATGCGAATTGCGATACCTGAAATTAAAGCAGATGACATCTTACTTTTTGGATCTTCTTATGCAATATCACCGGATGTAAAAACAAAAGTCAAAACAATTGTCGAGAACGCCAAAGAATATGGGGCTCTCATCATTTACGATCCAAATATTCGTAGTGCATATAAAGAAGTTGAAGGGTTCAACACTTCATTTGCATCAAATATCTCCATTGCAGACATCGTCAGGTGTTCCGACGAAGATATTTTAAACTCGCTTGGGATGGAAACTGCTGATGATTTTTACAAGGTCATTAAGAGCAGATGCCCGGTACTGATTTACACAAAAAGTTCAGATCGTGTTTTTTTACGCACGCCTTCCGTTGTAAAAGAGTATGCAATACCTGCAATTGTCCCAATAAGCACAATTGGCGCAGGCGATAATTTTAATGCAGGTATTATTTATGCCCTAAAAAGCAAAGACATTTCCAGAGCAGATTTGCCCTTATTGTCTGCTGAAAAATGGGATTATATTATTAAAATGGGGATAGAGCTTGCAACTCATGTATGCTTAAGTTACGATAATTATATTTCAAGGAAATTTGCTTCTGATATTTTAATAACTAAATAAAGAGTCCACTCCGAAAAGTCTTTTAACCCCTAAATCCCCTAAAGGGGACT
>JAVHQG010000092.1:0-1048 GCA_036171035.1 Bacteroidales bacterium | reverse complement strand
TTTTATTTTTTGGGAATTCTTCCGTTTTCGAACTATTTAATGGAGATAAATGGAATCGTAGCAGAGCGTTTCCTTTATGCTCCTTCTATTGGATTTGTCATAGTTCTAACATATGCTATATTCAGAATCACAAAGACACCTATTGCAGCTAATTCAATTGTATCCTTACAAAAAACAATAAAGTATATGGTGGTCGTTATTACATTAGCTTATTCAGCAAAAACTATAGCTCGCAACACTTCATGGAAAGATAGCAATACGCTTTATGAAAATGATATTAAATATCTGAAAAATTCGGTAAAAGCAAATGACATTCTTGCTCAAGTAAAGATGGATAAAGTAATGCGGGAAATCCCATTAAAAAAATCTTTCTCGCAATTAAAACCCACCATCGATAGCATCATAATGCTGTATGAACGTTCGCTTACTCTATATCCTGAAAACCCAAAAGCATTGAATAATTTAGCAAATATTTATTATCTTTTTTTCCGTAAACCTGAAATTGCAGTAACATATCTACAAAAAGCATATTCTTATAAAAAAACCAGTATTGAAGTAATTTGCAATCTTGCCAAATGTAACGAATTGCTTAAAAGAGATACTGTAGCAGCGAGATATTATTCTTATGCCGTATTAATTGATCCCAAACAATATAAAGTTTGGCAAACTTTAATTAGTTTATATTATCGAATAAATATGCCGGATAGTGCAAAATCAGCTTGTGAGCTAATGTTAAAGAAAGATACTTTAACTGATATTCCTTTCCTGGGGCTAGGATATTATTATGTGATACAAAAAGATTCTGTACAAGCAATTAAAAACTGGGAAAAAGCAGTTGCAAAAAATCCAAAAAATCATGATCGGATGTTAATTCTTGGAAAATACTTCAAACTGCATAACGATATTATAAAATCAAAATATTATTACCAAAAAGCGATGCTTACGAAAGGAAATGAGCAACATCATTAAATCTAAAATTTGGCAAACTATAACTATCTCACCACAGTAATATATCCTGTTGCTGTTTTTTCGTTGCCCATAAAATCTT
>JAVHQG010000091.1:0-5146 GCA_036171035.1 Bacteroidales bacterium | reverse complement strand
AAACTCAGTGTCAGATAAGAAAATGTCAAGAATAAGGCTTTCGTAGTAACGAAATTATTGGCGTTTTCTTGCTGACACTATTTAATCAATAAAGCACAAATTATACCTACAAACAAAAATAAAAAATAGGTTTTTTACTCTTAAAATAATTTATAATGTATCCTATATTTGATTATTCAATTGTAGAAAATAAATTTTATTCAAATGAGACCAATGATACAGTTAACTCCGAAATTAAAGACAAAGCTTGCAGTTTCAACAAGATTGAAGCTTACAATAGCTGCCAGTGCTTTTGCATTTGGTGCATTTATTATTTTTATGCTGATAAATAATTTTGGAACATTTAAAAAATCGAAGGCTGCAAACCAAATGCTTTATGGACAAGGATCAAACACATCACTTGCATTTAATGGAACAAGTGATTATGTAATGCTTGGCAATGCAGATCTTTCATTGAGCAATAAACTTACCGTTACTGCATGGGTTAAATGGGACACACTACCTTCAAAAGGAAATCCATGGGCAAATATCGTTACAATGTCGTCGAATACGTCAAATGGTGATGATGGACAATTTTGGTTACAACATAATTCTAACAATACTAATTTTCAATTTGCAATAAAATTTGCAGGTGGAGCAAGAAAAGTGATTAACGGTACAACCCAACCCAGTCAAGGCATTTGGTATCATTTAGCCGGAACATATAATGGCAACACAATGTGTTTATATGTAAATGGAATTCTTGAAAAATCAATAAATACTTCAGGTGACATTTATTCGTTGCAATCGAGATACAGACTAACTTTCGGCGAATGGGCATATAACGGAAATAATTATCGAAGATTTAAAGGTGAATTAGACGAAATCACTATATGGAAAACCGCATTGAATCAAAACCAAATCAGAGCAATGATGTGCCAGGAAACAAAACCTAATTCAAGTAAACTAAAGGGATATTGGAGAATGGACGACAAAATCGGGCTAACCATTACAGACCTTACAGGAAACAATGTTGGAACAATTAGTGGGGCAACATGGAAGCTTTCAGGTGCACCTATTGGAACTTCTTCTAAATATGATTTTACTAATCCATCATCTATTACATTTAATCATGTTGATGGAGATGTGCTTACTGTTGATAGTATTAATTTAGTTGCAACAGGTGTATTATTATATTATCGCGACACGTTGGTACGATATGATACCGTGCTTTTCACACATTCTGTTCCTGTATATAATCATTATTGGGGGGTGTTTTTTGCTTCAAACCAAAATTACACCTACAGGACAACATACACATATGTTGTAAACACAAATGTAACCGACGAAAGTTCACTCACATTGCTCAATAGAAGAACCAACGACACATTGAGCTGGAATGTCAACACAACTCACCCCGATATGTTAACAAAAACCATTAAAACTGTTGGAAGAAGCCGGGAAGAATTTGCACTCGCAGATAAAGGTTCATCAACATTACCTGTAGCTTTTGCCGGAGCAGAAGCTGTGCTAACACCTGATGCCAAAAATGTTGTAATAAACTGGCGCACTATGGCAGAAATCAATAATAACAAATTTACAATAGAAAAAAGCACGGATGCAAAAAATTTTAAATCTATTGGCATCGTGCAGGGAGCAGGTAACAGCAACAGTTTGAAATCATACAATTTTATTGACAAAGAACCACAATCAGGTATAAATTATTATCGTATCAGTCAAACTGATTTTGATGGCACAACCGTGATGCTAAAAACACTTGCCGTAAAAAATACACAAACGGAAATAATATTTAATGACTTTCAAGTTTATCCCAATCCGTTCGTAGATTTAATCAATGTTTCATTGACCAGCGAAACCGATGGTGATGTTGAATTTGAAATAAAAAACACAAATGGTGTAACAATTTATAATGCGATCCGGCAGGTAAAGTCCGGGAGGAACAACATAGAGATAAGTGATTTTGGCAATGTTTCTCACGGACTTTATTTCCTTTCTATAAAATGCAATGGAATAATTAAAAACATTACAAAACTTACAAAATTGTAAAAGAATAGTAAACAAATTCAATACGTAATTTAACCAGTTATAAAAATTAATATCATGAACACATTCAATCAATTTTCAAAAACAGATTCTAATAGCAAGGCTATAAATAGAAATCTGAAAACAAATAATTTATCACAAACTTTTATGTTTCGTGAAGACAAAACAAAACAAGAAACTCGAAATAAAAGCAATAACGACTTCAACTGCAATCTCTCCTCGAAGAATGAATTTGGATACAAAGAATATTACTACTAACATAGATAGTTGCAAGAAAACTCAGTGTCAGATAAGAAAACGTCAAGAATGAGGCTTTCACGGCAACATGCCTGTGACAGGTTGAGCAAGTTAGTGTGCAGACGCTTGCTGACACTACATAATAATTCAAAAACTTTATAAGCTTTCTTATACAATATTATCTGAAAAAATAAGATCGCCTTCAGTAATAATTTCTGAATCGCACATCAACGCAGCCCTTTCAACAAGTGATTTGAGTTCTCTGATATTACCCGGCCATTTATATTCAAGCATTTTCTTAACAACGGGAGCATCGAATTTTTTAGCTCTTAAATTGTTATTTTTTGCAAATTCAGTTAAAAAATAATTTGCCAATAAAATAATATCATTACCTCTTTCTTTCAGCGGTGGCAGATGAATGAAAAAGCCCTGTAGCCTATAATACAAGTCGTCGCGAAAAGTTTTTTCTTTCACTTTTTGACCAAGATTTTTATTTGTAGCTGCTATAATTCGTACATCAAGTTTTATCTCTTTGTTTCCTCCCAGTTTTGTAATTTTTCTATCTTGCAAAACGCATAATAATTTAGTTTGTAAATTAAAATTCATATCGCCAATTTCATCGAGGAAAATAGAGCCTCCGTTGGCCTCTTCAAATTTACCGATCCTGCTTGATGTAGCACCTGTGAAAGCTCCCTTTTCGTGTCCAAACAATTCACTTTCGACCAACTCATCCGGAATGGCGGTAATATTTACTGCAACAAATGGTTTCTTTTTTCTGTCAGAGTTAAAATGCAGTGCTTTGGCAAACACATCTTTTCCTGTTCCTGTTTCGCCTGTAATTAAGGTAAGAATATTTGATTTTTCAGCTTTCTGTAGCAACCTCAACGCATGAAGCACAGCCGGGCTATCGCCAATAACTGATGAGTAACGATACCGCTCGACCAATTGCTCTCTTAACCGCTCTACCTCGTTCCGCAAAAGAACAGATTGACTTAAAATTTTTAATGTGTTTACAAGCTCCACTCCTGTGCGCCGATTTTTAATGATGTAATCGTTGATACCTTTTTTATAAGCATCAACAACGACACTTACATCCTCCTGACTGGAAATAAAAATAGTAGCAATTAATGGATTATATTTTTTAATCTGCTCCAACAACTCCATTCCGGTGTAGTCTGGCAAATGAAAATCGAGTGTAACGATGTCTGGATTTTCGTGCAACTGACTCAAAAAATCTGTACCGTTCCTAAATACAGCAATATTGTAGAATCCATCATTGTGTAGCGATTCCTGATACAGTTCGGCAACCAAAAGATCGTCTTCCACAATAAAAATTTTAACTCTCGAAAAATCTGATTGCATATCGTTGTTATTCATATTTATTTTATTTTAGGTATTACTAATTTTGTATAGATTGAGTACACTATGAAAAGTCTTTTAACCCCTAAATCCCCTAAAGTGGACTTTAAAGGCACACTGAATTTCAGCGTTTTCCCTTTAGGGATTAAGGGTAAAAAATGCTAAAATTTATAAAAATCGACTTTTCGGAGTAGACTCATAGATTTATACTTTAAAAATCTAAATCATTACATTTTATCTTTTTTTTGCCTTTCGTTTCAACCTTCTCCCCACAGCCATTTCAACAAACGTTCGAAACCCATCATCCATAAACCCATCCTCACTTTATCAAATTATTTTTCATTGCATAAATCATCAAGGCGGCGACATGTTTTACACCTGTTTTAATAAGAATATTTGCCTTGTGTGTATCAACGGTTCGCTGACTAATAAACAGTTTGTCGGCAATATCTTTATTAGAATGCCCTTCGGCAATGCACTGTATAATTTCAATTTCTCTTTTAGTTAGTTCATCAGGATTATGCGCATCTGTGAGTGAATTCTGCTCTCTCATAACTTTAATTAATTCTTCGGGTCTAATTTTATGATATTCTATAACCTTCTTAATCGCATCGCTGATTTCTGCAAGATAGTTCGTGTTTTCGCAGGTAACATCGAGCATTTCACTTGTATCACTTTTCTGAATATACCCAATGGTACACGAATCGCCTTTCATTTTCATATGCACTAAAAACATTGAGACGGGTATAATTTCTTTATTTTTGCTATAAAGTCTGCATTTTAAATGAATTTGAGACAAAATATCTTTTTGAGATAATGATAGCTTCTCCATGATTTCAGTTTTTTCTTCATCAGGTAGAAGTTCATCAAATCGCATATCATACAGTTCTGCATCTGATTTAAAATTCAATATCCGCACAAACTTAGAATTCATGAATTTAAACTTATTTTCTGATATTACGAATACGCCAACCAATGGATTCTCAATCATTGATAAATACTTACCCTCATATGATTTCACAACTTTATCGTATTTTTCAAGCCGAATTTTTACAGAACACAGCAAATCATCGAAAGTAAATGGTTTTGTAATATAATCGTCCACACCAAGCTGCATCCCTAGTCGAAACTCCTCTTTCTGTGTTTTTGCAGTCATAAATATAAATGGAATGAAAGAAGTTGCAGGAATGGAATGAATGGTTTTTAACACTTCATATCCATCCATGTGAGGCATTGAAATATCGCACAATATCAAGTCAGGGAATATTTCAAGTGTTACTTGCACACCAACGGCTCCATCTGATGCAGTATAAACATCAAATCCCTCTTCTTTTAAAAATTCAGAGGTATTGATTCTGATGATTGGATCATCTTCAATTATTAGAATTTTTTTCATAACTATATTTTTTTAACATCATTTACTCAACGCCCCATAGTCATTTCGACCAACGAGAGAAATCTCTGACTCATCATCCCATCTTCTCCCCATAGTCATTTCGACCAACGA
>JAVHQG010000090.1:0-5158 GCA_036171035.1 Bacteroidales bacterium | reverse complement strand
CTTTTTTATATAAACCTTTAGGATCGCGCCTTTCGCATATATCCAAAGATACATCTAACCAAATCAGATAAAAATTATCTGCACCAATAATCTCTTTCGCTTTATTTCTAATGATGTTAGTTGGGCAAATAAAACTATTAATTGTAGTAATTTGTTCCTGTAAAAATAGTTTTGAAACCTCGGCAACTCTCCGAATATTCTCCATCCTATCAGTATCAGAAAAAGTTAAATCGCTATTTAATCCCTTTCTCAAAATATCGCCATCCAGCAAAACCGTTCGAATACCATCAGATAACAAGTGTTGTTTTAAAAGGTTGGCAAGTGTTGATTTTCCCGACCCGGACAAGCCTACCAACCAAATTGAAATTGCTTTTTGTTCCATTTTTATGATTTTTATCTACTTGCAGTACTTTTCTTTTGCTTCTTTTGCTCGGGAAAATCCAAGTCTCATTGCTTCATCAATATCCACGCATGCCTCATTATTTTTACCAAGAAAATGTTTACACAATCCTGAATAATAAAATGCTTCAGCGTTTAATTTATTTATTTTTATGACCTCTCTAACATCTGCAAATGATGCAGCATATTTTTTTTGATTATAAAATACAATTCCTCTGAATAAATGACCTTTTTCAGATTTATTATTTAACTCAATTGCCCTGCTTAAATCTATAAGAGATGAAGTTGAATCGTGCAATTGAAATTTTATCCAACCCCTGTGAACATATGAAATCTCATTTTTATTGTCCATATCAACTGCTTTATTGAAGTCTGCCAAGGCATGCTGTAAATCATGATTTCTAAAATATGCCCATCCCCTATTTTGAAAAAGGTCTAAACTTTTTGGATTGAGTGAAATTGCTCTTGAATAATCGCTGATACAACTTTCCAGATTATTTTCAACAAAATGAGCATAACCCCTGTTTCGATAGGCAATTTCAAACTTTGGATTTATTTCTATTGCTCTATTCAAATCACTAATTCCACCTTTAATATCTTTCATATTAACCTTCATCGTTCCCAGATTTGCATACGCTTTATCGTTTTCCGGATTTATTTCGATGGCCTTTTGATAATCTTGCATAGCTCGCCCCCGATCACCTTTTAGCGCCAAGCTCCAACCCCTGTTTGCATACGCTTCATCCATATCAGGCATAATTAATAGTGCATGATTAAAATCAGCAATCGAGCCATCCAGATCGCCATCTAAGCACTTGATTCTACCCCTGTTGTTGTATGGCTTTGCATAAGTTAAATCCATTTTTATAGATTTTTCTAAATCATTTTTTGCATCTGACAACAAACCCATTTCCATTTTCACCATCGCCATATCGTTGTAGCTGATTGCTTGCGAGGCACTATCTTTCTGCGTACGAATAAGCCAATATATATCTTTTAATGATTTTTCGTACTCCCCTGTTTGATAATACACCATAGCTCTGTTATAATAAGCAGTCTGAAGTGTAGAATCAATAGCTATGGCTCTGTTAAGATGTAAAATAATTTTGCGAAAATCACCGGAGCCCATCATTGCTGCGCCAAGATTACTATGTGCAAAAGCAATCGTAGGATTTTTTTCGATCACACTTGTAAATAAAGAAACACTACTTTCCCACACACTCGATCGAATAAAAGAATAGCTTGATAACAATAGGAACACCGTCAGAAAAATCCATTTACATGCAAACAAACGAAATTTACATTTACATTCCTCATAAATAAATCCAACAACAGCAAACAATCCAATATACGCAAAATAGCTATATCTATCTGCTGTAACCAACCTCCCTTGAATAGGTATAATATGTAATACCAGAGCAATATTGACTATAAAAAATAAAAGTAAAAAAATTATCTCTTTTCTAAATTTAAAATTTGAGTCCACTCCGAAAAGTCTTTTAACCCCTAAATCCCCTAAAGGGGACTTTAAAGGCACACTGATTTTCAGCGATTTCCCTTCAGGGATCAAGGGCAAAAAATCGCTGGAAAATATTTTTTGGACTTTTCGGAGTGGACTCAAATTTTTATTCTTAATAAAATAAAACACAGTAAATATTATCACTATAACTCCAACCATAGCAAGATAATATTCAATGGGAAGAAACCCGTCTGATTTCAATGGATATGGATGAATTGCATTGAGATTAAATGGGAAAACAAAAAGAAATAAATAGAACATTAATGCGTATGCACCAAGAAAGAATCTATCAACAAATGTGTAAGAAATTGAAGGATTATTTGCTACCAGCCAGAAGCCAAATCGATGTTGAGCCAACATAATGAATGCAATAAATACAAACAGTATTACAGCAAAAAAATACTTATACTTTAAAAAATATTTTAAGAAATTATGTGCATCCTCTTTGAATTTATCCACAGGAAAATACAATACAATGATTCTATCATAAGAAAACCAAACAAAGAAAGGCAATAACAGCAATATTTGAGTTGATAGTAAAACAACTATTAGCGTAAAAAAGACAAAAAACAAATTTACTGATTTTTTGAAACTCTTTCCATTTATGAAAAAGAAAACTATCAGCAAAAATACCACGGAAAACAAAAGGCGAATTTCGTGTAAACTTGAAATATAGATGGGTTGAAGAATAAAAAAGAAAAAAATCAACACAAACTTTTCAAAGACTGAAATCAAATTCACCCTCCTTTTATAATAAATATCCACCATAAAAAAAACAATCGGGATAACTACCGCCTGAATCTTTGAAAGTGCTGCCAAATAAGATAAAGCAGCTATTCCAAGATACAGAAAAAACTGTTTTACCGGTGGTCGATTCTTATTCACATAACCCAAATAGCCAATGAGCGACAGCAACGAGAACATGGTAAAAAGCAAATCCTTACGTTCAGCAATCCACAGTACAGACTCAACCCTCGATGGATGCACAGCAAACAACAATGCACAGACCAGTGATACAGATGAGTTATTAAATAATTTTCTGATAAAAATAAAAACAAGTAAAATATTCAACAAATGGAGTAACACATTTTCCGCATGATAGGGCAAGGGACTTTTTCTCCATATTTTATAATCAGCAGCATAAGTCAGCAGGGTTAAAGAAGTGTGCTTATCTAACTTGTAGAGCGTTGAAAAATCGCCTTTAAAATTTTTCACAACCTGATTATCTGTCAATTGCTTATCATCGTCCCAATTCAAAAATCCGCATTGCAACGATTTGCTAAAGACAAACAGCACTATCATCATCCCAAATAAAAGATACAATTTATTTCTATCTTCAAAAAAGCGAACAAAAGGCATCTTCTTATGTTTATCAACTGTCTGATTTTTTCGCTTGTTCAGATGCTTCATCATGTATTTTTTACCATTAACTTGGGTTCCATCATCTCCATGATAGCATATTTCAGCCCTTCTCGACCTAAACCCGAATTTTTAACGCCACCATAAGGCATATGATCTGTGCGATAGGTAGGAATTTCGTTAATCATCACACCGCCAACCTCAAGATTATTAAAAGCCTTATTCATCTCGTGAATGCTATCTGTAAAAACGCCTGCCTGCAAGCCATATTCCGTATTGTTTACCTCTGCTATGGCATCATCAAAATCAGTATATTTTTCAAGCACCACAACAGGACCAAAAACTTCGCTGCAACACACTTTCATTTTATTGTTCGTAGCAGTAATAACGGTAGGTTCAATACAACCATTAACTTGTTTTCCACCCGTTAGAATTTTTGCACCACCAACCACTGCTTCGTTGATCCATTGCTCTACACGATTCGTATTTTCGTCATCTATCAACACAGATATGTCGGTCATAGGATCTGTAGGGTTGCCTATTTTCAATGTTTTAACAGATGATATAAACTTTTGGGCAAACGCATCAAAAACATTTTTCTGAACATAAATCCTTTGCAAATGTATGCAGACTTGTCCGGAGTACGCAAAACCACCAACCATACACTTTTTTGCAGCAATGTCAAGATCTGCCTTTTCAGAGATAATCACACCGGCATTTCCTCCCAATTCGAGTGCTATTTTTTTCTTACCGGCTGCTGATTTCATTTTCCAGCCAACGATTGCAGATCCTGTAAATGTTAACAATTTAAAACGCTCGTCTGTTACAAGTTGATTGCCTGCCACCCTATCCATAGGAAGAATTGATAACGCTCCTTTCGGCAAATCAGTTTTATCTATGATTTTTGCTAGTTCAAGCGTGGAAAGAGGTGTTGAGCGCGAAGGCTTTAAAACCATCGGATTACCGGCAGCAATGGCAGGTGCAATTTTATGTGCAGCAAGGTTGAGCGGAAAATTAAATGGAGCAATTCCTGCAACGAGTCCCACAGGAAAATATTTCACCAGTCCTTCTTTATTTTCACCTATGGGCTGCCAATCCAAAGAAAAATATTCTTTGGGAAGCCGTTTAGACTCTTCTGCTGCAACAAGAAAAGTCTGCACACTTCTATCAATTTCAGCAAGGGCAAACTTCATTGGTTTGGCCGATTCCATAGACAGCACACTTGCCAAGTGCAGCCTATTTACTTTAATTTCGTTAGATATTTGCATCAAAATATCATACCGTTTATATAGGGGCAAGTCCTTCATCAGCTTTTCCGCTGCAAGACCTTTTTCAATAGCTTCTTCAAGCTCGTCCTTACCGGCAAGATAAGTCTTTGCAAACACTTCTTTACTAAAAGGGCTTTTTACTCTTAAAACCTGACTGGTCTTTTTAAAAACCCCACCAACATATATTTCATAAATCTTCATAATAGTAACTTTGATTATAAAGGGATTTGAACGAATGTACGTTCAATCTGATTTCAGAAAGGTAAAACATAAGTGCTGTTATAATGAAGCAATCTCTATACTTAATTAGTTCTAGTATAAAAATATTAGAATATATATGACTGCCCTTCCTTTGTCAGGATAAACTCCGCACTGAATATTAAGATTAACGATATTCGATTTCAGATTTTAATTTCTTCGCATATCTTCAATCGATCATCCGCACAAACTGGCTCAAACAGCCACCGGCAGTTTGCCCTCTTCAATCTTCAATTATATTCTAAAGACATACTCTATTTAGAACTAATTTCATACTTGATCCTTACTTGTTTCTATTTCAAGCCCCTGTGGCAGCTTTTACCGGTTTTTTATGTGGCATAAGAAGTGAGACTTC
>JAVHQG010000089.1:0-5162 GCA_036171035.1 Bacteroidales bacterium | reverse complement strand
GAAATTAAATATGAGCTGAAAGGTGCTGTCCATCTGGAAAGAGAAAAGTAAAATATAGTATTTAGTTTTAATTAATTTATCGGAATTAGTCTGATCTGAATTTTTTTGATCAGACTAATTTGTTTTATATAATATTGTATCTTTAGCAGGTAAAATTTACAAAATAGGAATGAAGATTATAATTACGTTTGTACTACTGATATTCTTGTTTGCAGGACTTTCTGCACAAGCACAAAACAAAAAAATTCCACCTGAAAAACCAAAATTAGTCGTTGGCATAGTGATCGAACAGATGCGTTATGATTATTTGTTTCGATTTTGGGATAAATTTGAAGAAAAAGGATTTAAACGACTAGTTTATGAGGGAACATCGTGTAAAAATGCAAATCTAAACTATCTCTTCACGCAGTCGGCACCAGGTATTACTTCAATTTATACAGGGACTACTCCTTCATTTCATGGAATTGTATCAGATGAATGGTATCAGCGATTAAAAGGCGAAAAAACAAATTGTGTGAACGATCTGTTATATAAAACTGTTGGAAGCAAATCTGATGATGGCAGAAAATCCCCAAAGCAAATGTTGGTCTCTACACTTGGAGATGAAATGAAACTTTTTACTACAGGAAAATCAAAAGTGATAGGTGTAGCTCTTGATGATCGTTCTGCGATTCTTGCAGCCGGTCATTCGGCCAATGCAGCATATTGGATAGATGAAAAGTCAGGTCAGTGGATAAGTAGTTCATATTATATGGAAGAATTACCAAAATGGGCAAAAGAATTTAATAATAAGGATTTTTATAAAACTTTTACTGATAAAGAATGGAGTACCTTATTGCCAATAGATCAATATAAAGAATCGTTGGCAGATAAAAACAGTTTTGAAATTGGCTTTGAAAGGGGAGTTACAACTTTCCCATATAATATTAAAGCGATTAAAGAGAAGTTACAAAATTTTAAAATATTGAAACAGATTCCTGCCGGAAACACCATTACTACTGATTTTGCAATTCATGCTATTGTAAATGAAGAAATGGGAAAAGATGACTATACCGATTTAATTGCTATAAGCTATTCAGCACCCAACAATATTGGGCTTGCTTATGGACCATCATCAATAGAAATAGAAGATACATATTTAAGGTTAGATAAAGAAATTGCACATTTTCTGGAATTTGTTGATGATTTAGTTGGTAAAGAAAACACATTAATTTTTTTAACGTCAAATAGTGGGGTAGCGGAAGTTCCAAGATATTTAGATAGCCTTAAAGTAGCATCAGGTTATTTTAAAAATTTTTATGCACTTACTTTATTAAAATCCTACTTGAATGCAGTATATGGTAAGGGAGAATGGGTACAGGAATACATCGAACAGCAGATTTATCTGAACCATAACATGATTGAAGATGCAAAACTCTCTCTTGAAGATGTGCAGGAAAAAACATCTCAATTTATGCTTCAGTTCACAGGAGTTTCAAACACGATTACATCAACAACCTTGCAGCGGACAAATTTCACTAAAGGGATTTTTGAAAAAATGCAAAACAGTTATCATCAAAAGCGTTCGGGAGATGTAATAATTAATCTAACATCCGGCTGGCTTGAGGATATCAGTACGGCAACTACTCATAATTCAGGATATAGTTACGATACGCATGTCCCTTTAATTTTTTATGGATGGAAAGTTGGGCGCAACACTATCGCAAGACCTGTAAATATAACAGATATAGCTCCAACTATAGCTACATTCCTGAATATCTCATTTCCAAATGCATGCACTGGCGATCCTATTCTGGAGCTAATAGTGAAATAAAGGCAAAAATTAAAATAATAAAAACAGAAAAACATGTCAGTATTTCTAAAAAATGCAACATTTATTGATAGCGAAACGCTTCAATTTAAAACCACAAATATTGAAGTTGAAGAAGGAAGCACAGGGAAAATATTTTTTCATAATATTTTCCCTACAGCACTTAATATGAAAGATATAGTAATTGATTGCACCGGAAAATTTGTCACAAAGTCATTTGCCTGTGGTCATCATCATGTGTATTCAGCATTAGCGAGAGGCATGGGAGCACCAAAGAAATCGCCGGAAAATTTTAATGAAATTTTACAATATGTATGGTGGACACTTGATAAGTGCCTGGATCGAGATATGATTGAAGCCAGCGCATTAGTTACAGCCATAGCATGTGCTAAAAACGGAGTAACGTTTGCCATTGATCATCACGCTTCCCCAAATTATATTTCAGGATCATTGGAAATTATTGCAAGTGCTTTTGAAAAGGTTGGCGTATCGCATTTGCTTTGCTATGAAATTACTGATCGGGATGGTTTAGATAAAGCTGCTCAAGGCTTACAGGAAACTGAAAATTATCTAAAGAAACATCAAGGTTTGGTAGGTCTGCACGCAAGTTTTACGGTTGGTGACGATACTCTAAAAAAATCAGTAATGCTGGCACAGAAATATCATTCCGGCATTCATATTCACACGGCTGAAGACTTGTTTGACGAATCACATTGTGAAAAAAAATATGGCAAACGTGTTATTAAACGATTGTACGATGCAGGGATGCTTGAGTTTAGCAAAACCATACTAGGGCACTGTTTGCATATTGATGATTCAGAGCGCACACTTATTCAAAGTTCGCCATTGTGGGTGGTGCAGAATACGGAAAGTAATCAAAATAATAATGTTGGTTTTTTTAATTCTCATGGATTGGGTTCAAATATAATGCTGGGAACAGATGGGATGCACAGTGATATGCTACGAAGCGCAAAAGCTGCTTTTTTTATAGGGCAGCATTTTGATTCTATTGATTATTCCGGCGTTTATCAACGATTCAGAAATGTTCACAAATATCTTCTTAGTAATAAATTTGTCGGTGATGGTGAAAATAATTTGGTTGTTCTTGACTACGATTCACCAACAAAATTTAATGCAAATAATTTCTTAGGTCATTTTTTATTTGGAATCGAAAGCAGACATGTGGAACACGTTATTTCATCAGGCAAAATAATTGTTAAGGATCATAAAATTATTTCTGTAAATGAAACAGAAATTCTTAATTTTTCTAAAGACCAAAGTGTAAAATTATGGCGGAAAATGCAGGAATAAATCAGGAAGTGTGATCGCAAGTAATTACCCACTTACCGTCAATGTATTCAACTAATAAAGTGAATATTCCACCTATTTTTGTTGATTCTCTTTTTAGAGACCATTTACCAACAACAAAAGCAGATTTTTTACACAACATCTTTATTTTTAATATATCAAATTTGAGATCACCCATTGTAGCTTTATCAGGATAACTTTTTTTGTAATTCTCAATCGTTTTTTTCCAACCATATTCGATACCGTTTTTCCCAATAAATTTTAATGAATCATTGTTCCAATAGCCTTTCATGTATTCCTCTAAATTGCCTTGATTCCATGCTTTTTCCTGATCAAATAAAACTTTTTTCACATCATTCACAAATGCATCCTTTGGATGAGAATTTTTGCATGAGTTCAAGCAAAATAAAAAGGAAACTATAATTGATAAATTAACTAATGTTTTCATCTGTGTAATGTTTTATTTTCCCCGTGGGTGGTATCTGATAATAGCATCTCTTAAATATTCCCTGTTGAGGTGTGTGTATAATTCGGTTGTTGTGATTGACTCGTGACCGAGCATTTCCTGTACTGCACGTAGATCTGCACCGCCTTCCACAAGGTGTGTTGCAAAGGAATGCCGGAAAGTGTGTGGACTAATTTCTTTTTGCAAATCAATTTTTAAAGCCAGTTCTTTAATAATAATAAAAACCATTACTCTGGTGAGTTTATTTCCACGTCTGTTGAGGAAAAGTATATTTTCGCAGCCTTTTTTTATTTCCAGATGATTTCTATAATATTTCCAGTATAAATTAATTTCTTTGATCGCACGCGGGCTAATTGGGACCAGCCTTTCCTTGTTCCCCTTCCCAGTAATTTTAACATATCCCTCATCGAAAAACAGATTTGAAATTCTCATGTTTACAACTTCTGAAACACGTAGTCCACAACTGTAGAGCGTCTCCAACATGGCTTTGTTGCGCTGCCCTTCAGGCTTACTTAAATCAATAGCAGCGAGAAGTGCATCAACTTCTTCTACCGATAAAAAAGTTGGTAATTTCCTGCCTGTTTTTGGACCTTCCAGTAATTCCGACGGGTTATTATCAATTTCATCTTCCATTAGGAGGTATTTGTAAAAAGCCCTGATGCCGGAAATAATTCGTGCCTGTGTTCGGCTGCATAATCCCATATTATTGATCCACTCAATAAACTGTCGTAGATGCACCAGTTTAATATTTGTTGGAGAAATATCTAACTTGTGGTAATCTAAAAATTGTACAAGTTTTTTTACATCGTCATCGTAAGCCTCAACAGAATTGGATGAAAGCGACTTTTCTACTCTCAAATATGATTTAAAATTTTTTATGGCAGTTTCCCAATTCATGGGTTAAAAATACATCTTTTTTAAAAGCCTTTTGCGATTTTTGTAAATTTCGATTAGGTTTGTGTAAACTTTGTTATAGAATGAAATAAAATATACAGCAAATGAAAATTCAGATCATTAATGGTCCTAACTTGAATATTCTTGGAAAGAGGGAAAAAAATATATATGGTGATATTTCTTTTGAAGACTATTTTGTAAAACTTCAAAAACAGTATCCATCATTGACAATTGAATATTTTCAATCAAATGTGGAGGGTGAATTAATAAATATAATTCAAAAGACAGGGTTTGATTTTGATGGAATTATTTTAAATGCCGGCGGTTATACACACACTTCTGTTGCTATTGCTGATGCAGTCGCAGGTATTACAACACCAGTAATAGAAGTACATATTTCAAATATTTTTGCAAGAGAAGAATTCAGACATGTTTCGATTATTGCGCCTAAATGCAAAGGCTCTATTTTAGGGTTTGGGCTTGATTCATACAGACTGGCAATCGAAGGGTTTTTAAATCAAAAATAAAAAAACATGTACCCTATCAAAACTCAATGGTTAAATCAACCATAGATTTTTACAGATAAAAAGTAAAGAATTAGGCTCTGTAATCATTGGCAATTCAGACACATAAGGAGATTTAAAAATAATAAATCCGCTTCTTGAAAATAATAAAATGTTCAAT